>DAOTTW010000212.1:0-4709 GCA_034437615.1 Anaerolineae bacterium
TTGCCCGCGAACAGCGCATCTAGCGCCTGATCCAGCAATAAAAAGCGCTGAGTATTGAACGGTGTGTTCTCCCGCGTCATGTATTCTGCCAGCGCCGGCTCACCCAACGTCCCCGCGACATAACCCACAGGCCGATTCGCCAGGTTAAACAGCGTGATCGCACCGTCATCAGCACGCACCATCACCATCTGCCCCGTGCGCCGATACGTTTGGCTGAAATCAAGCTGTGCATCACGCTCCCGGCTGTGCACCTGTGCGCCCATCAGCAGATCAATCTCGCCAGATTGCAAGCGCTGTGTACCATTTTGCCGCGTCACCTGCACAAATTCCGTTTCCACGCCCCACGCTTCCGCCACCGCACGCGCCACATCCGCATCATAACCCACCAAATCACCGCGCTCTGATAGCAATGCAAAGGGCGGCTCATTATAGAGGATGCCCACGCGCACGACGCCGCTATTTCCTATGCGTGTGGTTGCGGATTCAGTCGAGCGTGCTGTATTGGCGGTCTCAGCGGGTTGTGGCACGGGTGTCGGTGGTACAAGCGTCGGCACCTGCGCAGTCGTCGGCCAAACAAAGCATAAACATGCAAAAATCAAAAGAATAGGGCGTTCCATCGCTCGCCTTCTAACTCTGTGCTTCGTGTCCTTCGCACCTTCGTGGTTTGCCCAGGTCGTGTTGGCATTTGAAATTTCGATTTCATTAGAGATCAAAATGGCGCAAAACGCAGGGGCATAGCGTGCTATGCCCTGGGTTCAGCGTGCTGAACCCCCTGCAATCATGGCGCTCTCTGGTCCAATCTCACGAACATCAACAGAGCCTATGAAACGGTCTGATCTTGCGGTATGTACAGCGCATGTTGGTCGATGTAATCCAGCACCGGGTCGGGCACCAGATAGCGCACGGTCTTGCCTTCGCGCAGGCGCTCCACCACATGCGTTGAGGATAGCCAGATGCTCAACAGCGGCACGTCAATAATCTGCACCTGCTCTTCTACGCCGGGCAATACATCAGCGTGCATATTCTTCCAGATGTCCTCGTCAGCACGCTTCATCACTGCTAAACGCGCACGCTCATAGAGTTGCCGCGCACGCTCCCAGGTCGGCAGACTGCGCCAGTTATCGCCACCCATCACGAAATACAATTGTGCCTGTGGGTACTGCTCCTGAATAATGCGCACCGTGTCGGCTGAATAATGCGGCGCAGGGCGGTCAATATCCACCGTCGAGATGCTAAAGTAGTGGTTATTCGCGATGGCTAACTCTAGCATAGCCATGCGATGCACAATCGGCAGGCGGTCGCTCTTCTGTGGGTGCCCGCCCACCGGGACGAACAACACATGATCCAAAGCAAGCGCTTCACGTGTGTATTCTGCCAAAATCAGGTGTCCGAAGTGCGGCGGGTCGAACGTCCCACCTAGAATACCGATGCTTTGCACGTTAATCTGACCATTCCAGTTCATGATTACCAATAAAGACCGTATCACCAGGCTGTACACCGGCTTCTTCCAGCGCTTTGCTAATGCCAAGCGTCTCTAAAATCTTCTGGAAGCGCAAGATCGCCTCTTCATAATCCCAGTACGTCATTGCCGCCGCCCGTTCAATGCGCTCACCGCGCACGATAAAATCACCGAAGTCGTCGCGCTCAATCGTGAACACCGGGCCAGCGTCCTCCAGTTCATACAGTGGCGCAGCATCCACCAACGGCGATTCGTCCTCAGCATCTGGCAGCTTGCTCATTTCCTCAAACGCACGCTGAATCAACCTATCGACGCCCTGCCGCGTGACTGCTGAAATAGCCATCGCCTGCACGCCACGCGCCGCTAAATCCGCCTTGACGATGGGCCAGTATTCTTGCGCTTCCGGCATATCCATCTTGTTGAACACGACGATCTGCGGGCGCTCACCCAGCTTATCATCGTACAGCGCCAACTCTGCGTTAATCTGGTTGAAGTCTGCCACCGGGTCATCACCGACGCCATCCAGCACATGCACCAGCAAGCGCGTGCGCTGCACGTGCCGCAAGAAGCTATGCCCCAGACCGATACCCATGTGCGCCCCTTCAATCAAGCCAGGAATATCCGCAAACACCAAATCGTTATGATCGTAGACGACCACACCGAGATTCGGTTGCAGCGTCGTAAACGGATAATCCGCGATTTTAGGCTTGGCGTTGCTGACGACAGAAAGCAGCGTCGATTTACCTGCATTCGGCACGCCCACAATGCCAATATCCGCGATCAGCTTCAGTTCCAGCGTCAGCCAGCGCTCATGGCCCGGTGCACCCTTCTCGGCCATGCGCGGCGCTTGGTTCGTGGATGAAACGAAACGCGCATTGCCCTTGCCGCCCCGCCCACCTTTCGCCACCATAACCTCGGCATCCTGCGCCACCAGATCAGCGACCAGCACACCCGTATCGACGGCACGGACGACTGTCCCCGGCGGCACCTCGATCAGCAGCGTATCGGCATCAGCGCCCGTTTTGTTGCTGCTGCCGCCCTTGCCGCCGCGCTTCGCCTTGAAATGCATCTGACGCTTGAACGTATAGAGTGTATTGATATTGGGGTTCACGCGCAGTACGACATCACCACCGCGCCCACCGTCGCCACCGTTGGGGCCGCCGTGTGGCACGTATTTCTCGCGCCGGAAGGACATCATGCCGTCGCCGCCGTCGCCACTGCGCACGTAGATTTTCGCTTCATCGACCAGCATGGGCCGTTTACTTTGCTCGTTTTTTGACAGATACCGCCTAGCTGAGATGATACCCAGGCTTAAGCGAACCGCTAGCATATCCGAAAACGTCAGGCGTTGGTAGGTGGAGATAGCCCCGGCCACAGGCACGCGCTTCCACACGTCCCCACGAACGCTGCCCTGTAGGGACGCCATTCTTGCCGTCCAGGGCGGCGTAGCCGCGTCGTAGGTTCATTTCCGCCGTGCTGCACTAAGATGCGTTGGCGTTCAGCACATAATCCAGCACATGCCGCAACTGTCGTTCTGTCATCGGGCTGACCAGCGGCGTCACATTGTTAAACGGCACGACAATCGAGCGCTGCGTGAAGACAACCGTCGGAATGTCCGAGACGTTCATGATCTCGCCAATTTCGGCCAGCATCTCCCACACCGTCATATCCGGCAGCTTCGCATCGGATACGATGAGGTCACAGGGTTCGTCGCGGTTGTCCTCCAGCCATTGGACGATCTCCGCGCCTTTCGAGGCATGATGCACACGCAGCCCCGCCTTGTGCAAAAGTTCCGTAATCGCACTACGCTCACTCTGCCAAACCACCAGCAGGCAGCATTTGACCTCGCTCATACCTTCATCACCTCATTCCCATCGCATTAGGCTTTTCCAGCTAAAAAACAAGTCAAATCCTTGCAACATCGGCAATGCGGCTGACGCCGCTCGGACACCCAGAAGGGTGTCCCTACAGGGCACCGTTCGTAGGGACACGGCTTGCCGTGTCCGCAAACCGTGTCAATTATTTTATTGGGATGGCCTTAGCTCATCCAGATCGACAGATCAACAACACCCGCACAAGCCGCTACAATTCCACGAAGTAAGCCGCTGCCGCACGGTCAATTAGCTCTTTATTATTCATCGTGACCTCCACATCCATATAATCAGCAATGTCCTGCATCACAGAGAGCAGGTCACGCGGATGCACAAAGCGCAGATCGCGGTTGTACTTCTGATACCACTCTTTGATCAGATATTTGAATGCGCCTTCGCTGAAGGGCACGTTCTTGATCTTACACATCAATTGGAACAGATCATAAAACTGCTCCATCGTGGGGTTGCCGACCTCAATTTTGTATTTGATGCGGCGCAAAAATGCATCGTCCACCAGCTCAGCCGGGTCCATGTTGGTCGAAAAGACAATCAGCACGCGGAACGGCAACTGAATCTTGCGGCCATTGGTCAGCGTCAGAAAGTCGTACTTCTTCTCCAACGGCACAATCCAGCGGTTCAGCAATTCCTTCGGGGACATCTGCTGGCGGCCAAAGTCGTCAATCAGAAAGAGGCCGCCGTTAGCCTTCACCTGATAAGGTGCCTCGTAGAATTTGCCGACAGGGTTATAGGTCAGGTCCAGGCCACCCATCGTCAGTTCACCACCCACAATGATGATCGGGCGTTTAATACGTATCCAGCGCGAATCCGCAATCGAGCCAATGCCGTATTTCAGCGGCGTCTGATCTTCGGATAGCTCGTGGTTCACATCATCGAAGACCTGCACGATCTGCCCATCCACATCAAACGCATACGGAATCCACATATCTTCACCGAGGATCACGCGGCCAATCGCCTCCGATAGCGTCGTTTTACCGTTCCCAGGCGGGCCATACAGGAAGATCGACGTACCCGAATTGGCGGCAGGGCCAATCTGATCGAGCATAGCCTTGTCAACAATCAGGTTCTCCATCACCTTGCGCATATCGGTTTCTTTGATGGAGACCTTCGTCTTGTTCTGCTGATCGACGGATTCGATATAGGCTTCCAGCGTCACCGGGGCTGGCCCGGCATAGTGCGTGCGCTCCATCGCTTCAAGTGCGCGTTTCACACCCTCGCCTGTGATCGCATAATGATAAGACGCCTCACCAACACCGCCACCACCTGTAATCTCGATCTGCTTTTCGCGCTTCAAAAACTCCATAATCGAATCCAGCACACCGCTGAACGGCAGCTTAACGATGTCGGCGACTGCGTGGCCG
>DAOTTW010000213.1:0-2067 GCA_034437615.1 Anaerolineae bacterium
ACTTCCTTTTAGTCGGTGGTCAGGATTAGCAGGTGTGTCCCACCACGAGTGAGGGCATCATTAGCCAATCCACGCAATCGCACCATGCGCAAATCCGAGACTTCGTAAAGCCAGATCGTATGCCCGAAGCGGGTGCCATCGTTGACGATGTAAACACGCTGAACGTGTGGCGCGTCGGCGTCGTTCAGATCGAGCGCTTCAGGTTCGATTGGCTCCGGCTCCGGCACGGTGTAGCCCAACAGGCCGAATAGCTCATGTATGCCTTCAGCGCTTTGTAGCAGGGTTTGCAGATGAAGTTGATTGAGCGATTGAATGGCATCAGCCATGCAGCGAACTCACTTGTGTCAAGCAGAAAAGACGGGTGAACAGATGAAAACAGAGTGTAACCCAATGTTAATAGGAAAATGCGAATTTTAGAAGAGCGTTAAACCTGAAAGTGGCTTTACTCTGCCTGATTCATGTCCAATGTCAGGGTCATTGCCGCGTTGGTGTGCGGTGTGTGGGGAACATGCCAGTCACGCAATAGTGACAACAGGCTGTCTGCTAGAATACTGCCATGTCCCGCACCTTGACTACGTTTTTGAGCGCTCTGCTAACCACCGAGTGGCAACGATTTTTGCCATTGCTGGCACGTCTCATCCCCTATTTCCGGCAGCGACGCCCGCACGGGCTGTATGAGGTGCTGTCGCATCGCTCGACACTGGAATTGCTCGACTCATATGGTAAGCGTGCGTTGTATCGCAAGGTGCAGCGTGTGCGCTTCTCGCAGGATGGCCTGGTGACGTTTCAGGATATGGCGTGGGGTGAGGGCGACATTTTCGCGTCCTATGAATGCTCGCCTGGGCTGGCGGTGGATTGCTATCGTGAAGGAGTCCGCGTCTGTACCTGGCAGCCTGGTGTCTGTCTGGTTTCTGGCAGCAAATCGTTGGCGAGCCACGCTACCACCGACGCGGAGCCGCAGCGAAATATCAACTCAAGCACTACGCCATCAGCTAAACACAAGGAGCAAGATGCATGACCGCACAAAACCCGAAACCCAGCAGCGAGGCGTCGTCTATGTGTTGCCGAGCGACGACATGATCCAGCATTTCGCCTGGGAATTCTGTTCAAAGCTAGAGGGTGGCAAGCCTGAGCCTGAGATGGTGCGGGAGTTCGCTGCCTTCATCAAAGCAACCGCCGCAATCAAAGTCAAGGAGTTGAACCATGAGCAAGACAGGGCTGCCTAAATCGAGCCATGCCAGAGTGGCGTTATGCTACATCCGGCAATCGTATACGCGGGATGACAACGACACGAACAGCCCGGAGCGCCAGCGTGAGAACATCAAGGCGTTTTGCGAGGCGAAGGGCTGGCTACCGGAGTGGTATGAAGATACCGGAGGGCATAAGTCAGGCCGCAGCGAGACGAACCGTCCGCAGTGGATGGCGCTCAAGCAGCGCTTTGCTGATCCCGATGTGGTGGCATTGGTCGCCAATGATCTATCACGTTTGCATCGCAAGGGCTGGCGTG
This sequence comes from Anaerolineae bacterium, assembly GCA_034437615.1. Taxonomy (GTDB): domain Bacteria; phylum Chloroflexota; class Anaerolineae; order Aggregatilineales; family Phototrophicaceae; genus DAOTTW01. The sequence goes on from DAOTTW010000213.1 coordinate 1,508, forward strand.
TCGGTGACCTGATCGAGACGTTGAACAAGAACGATGTCGCACTGGCATTAGCTGCGCCCGGACGCCAGCAGATCGACACGTCCACGCAGCAGGGCAAGATGCTGGTGCAGTTGGGGGCGATGTTTGACGAATACTACGCCGAGGACATCGCGCAGCGTGCAAAGGACAGCGTCGCTTATCGTAAGGCGCGAAGCATCACCATCGGTGTGCCGCCATTCGGCACACGACGCAACGCAGAGGGTCGGTTGGAACGCACGGAAGAGGGTGCCTGGCTGCTACCGGAGGGCAAGTTCCAGGCTGGAATAGCTGGTGAAAATCTGCCCGTAGAGGGGGCCATCTGGCGCGGTTACGCGGACGCCGCGCTGGAAATCCTCAAGCTGTACGCGACAGGGACACAAGGGCTTGAGCGCATCGCTTACAGCATGAACGAAGCAGGCTGGGCCTTTCGTGACCGCAAGGGCCAGCCCCGCCCGATAGATCGAGGCGACATCCGGCGCGTGGTCGCCAACTGGGCCGAGTACGGCGGTATGGTGCATGACAAACGCGCTAAAGATCGTCCG
>DAOTTW010000214.1:0-22825 GCA_034437615.1 Anaerolineae bacterium
GGGCTGGACCTGAGCGACCGCCAACCATTATAGCTAGTCATCGTAACTACTCAGGTACGTGTCCCATGCTCAGTCGCCAGACGTTAAAACGTCCGGCTCCGGTAAGGACAAGCCTGCTAAAGCAGGCTGTATGCAGCGTGCAATAGGTAACTACTCAGGCAGGCATGTTTTGCCTGCGAATCGGCCCTCACCCCCTCAATCCGCCTTTTCAGGGGGGTTGGCCCTGCGGAAGCCGCTGGCTTTAGCCAGTGGCGACACACACAGACTGGCCTGAGTAGTTACCTCTAATCACTGGTAGCGTATCCCTAACCACGTATCCCTCCAGGGTCGCATTTGAAATCTGCGGCTGGATTGTGTATGGTGAAGATTGATCGTGTATACAGGAGTTGCCCCATGCGTGCCCTGCTTCGGACGCTGCTTGCCCTGGTCGCGCTGTTGGCCCTCAGCAGCTTTGTGGTGGAAATTGCCCCCCTAGAGCCTCAACCCGGTGCGCCCGGTGTCGGTGATCCTTACTTCCCAGATTTGGGCAATGGTGGCTATGATGTTCAGCATTATACGCTTGACCTGGATGCTGTGCTGCGGACGAACACCATCAGCGGCACCGTCACCCTAGATGCAATCGCCACACAGGACTTGAGCCGCTTCAATCTGGACTTTGCAGGCTTTGAGATCCACGACCTGAGCGTGAACGATTTACCTGCTGATTTTGCGCGTGAAGGCCGCGAACTGATTATCAGGCCAGCACGCCCCCTGATGACCGATGAGCCGTTCACGGTGGCCGTGCGCTACAGTGGCACACCGCGCAGAAACGTCGATCTTGAGCTAACACCTTATGGGCAGGGCTGGACGTTCTACGATGGCGGCGTCTACGTGGCCAGTGAACCGAGTGGCGCGTCGTTGTGGTTTCCGGCCAACGACCACCCACAGGACAAGGCCACCTATACCATCATGATAACCGTAGCGAAGCCCTTCAGCGTGGCGGCGAATGGCAGGCTGGCTGAGGTGCTGGATCATGGCGACACACGCACCTTCATCTGGCAGGCCGACGACGCCTATGCAAGCTATCTGGTGACGGTCAATATTGCCGTATTCGAGCGCTTCGAGGACGAGCCAGCAGAGGGCAGCATCCCGCTACGTTATTACGTGCCAGCCGACTATCTGGAGGCGGCGCAGACGCTTTATCGGGATGTACCGGAGATGCTGGCGTTCTTCGGTGGCCTATTTGGTGCGTATCCACATGCAGCCTACGGCGCAGTGTTGGCCGATTCGCGCTTGCCTTTCGCGCTGGAAACGCAGACCATGACGCTGTATGGCACGGGCATCTTCGATAATCGCGACCCACAACTGACGATTGCCCATGAAATCGCACACGAGTGGTACGGCAACAGCGTCAGCCCGGCGACGTGGCGCGACATCTGGCTAAACGAGGGCTTCGCGACGTATTTATCCTTGCTTTGGCGCGAATACCGCGCAGGCCGTGCCGAACTGGAAGCCACGATGGACCGTTTGTATGACTTCATCGCCGCACCCACGACGCGCCGCATGGACGTTCGTATCGGTGACCCCGGCGTTCAACGGCTGTTCAGTATGCTGGTGTACTATCGCGGTGCCTGGACGTTACATGCGCTGCGCCTGCACGTGGGGGATGCCGCTTTCTTCAGTATCTTGCGGCAGTATCATCAGGAATTTGCTGGTGGCACGGCCAGCACAGCCGATTTTATCCGCGTGGCAGAGCGCGTCAGCGGTCAGGATTTGGCGGCGTTCTTCGATGCGTGGTTGTATCAAGCGGCGGCACCACCCAAACCAAACGCTTGACCTGTGCTCTTGCGCTTCTGATGGGGTTTGGCCTGTCGGCGGTCGGCCCCTGCGTTATAATGCGGCGTGTTCCGTGCGTTTTGTTCAATTTTCAATCTTTCAATCTTTCAATCTTTCAATTTTCAATCTTTCAATTTTTCAATCGTTCAATCTTTCAATTTTTCAATCGTTCAATCGTAAAGCAACGAGTGTAAGCCGGATTCAGCATGTATTTACGGACATCCAAGCGTTACCGGGGCACCATGCGCCGCAGCACCTTACCCTGTGGCCGCCTAGCCTTATATCTATTGGCGCTAGGCGTAATTTTCGCCGGTATCGGCATCTATCAGAACCGAGCGACAATCCAGCCGCTTTTCTCGCGGGAGGTGAACCGCGTCGTGGCCATGATGGATGAAAATATCGCCACCCTGACGGCCCCCACCGCCACCCCGATGCCCAACCCCGATAACGAATTGATCCAGGGTGATAACTTCTGGGTACGTGGGTCGGCCAGTGAAGCCCTGCGCGTGTACAGCGGTATTATCGACGCGCTGCCCAACGACACACAGACGCATTACCGCGTGACGCTGGGTTATATTTTGCAGGGTAGCTACCAGCAGGCCATCGAAGCGGGCGAGCGTGCCGTCACCGCCAACCCATTTTCGCCGGATACGTGGGCGATCCGTGCCTGGGCGCTGGACTGGGGCGGACGGCCAGAAGAAGCGATCATCAGCGCCTTACATGCCCTGGAACTGGAGCCGGAGAGCGCCCGCGCCATGGCGTTCCTGGCCGAAGCCTACCTGACGAACCAGAACCCGACGCAGGCGCGTAGCTGGGCCAACCGTGCGGTAGAGGCCAACCCCGATAGCATCGAAGCGTACCGAGCGCGGGGCCACATCCGGCATTATGCCGACCTGGATTTTGATGGGGCGCTGGATGATCTGAGCATCGCCTATGACATCGCGCTGGCGGAAAACCCGGCGCTGGCGGCGCGTGTGGCGGTTGATATGGCCCAGATCGAGATTTTGCGCAACAACAACTACGAAGCCGGTATCAGCGTGTTGCGCAATGTGCTGGAATTCAACCCCGACAGCACGCAGGTATTGTATATGCTGGGCACGACCTATTGGCGGCAGGGCGACCCCGATCGGGCGCTAGGGCCGTTACAGCGCTGTGTAGAAGTAGACCCCGATAGCATCGACTGTCATTACTTCTTGGGGCGCGCACAGGAGCGCCTGGAGCAGATTGACCAGGCGTTGCAATCGTTTGAGCAGGCCATCTCCAACGGCTCCAACAACCCGTATCATTATTGGTGGGCGGGCCGCACAAATATCAGCCTGGGTAATTGCCAGCGCGCCATCAATTACCTCCAGCCCGGCTATGATCTGGCGCTGGAAAGTGACGAGCCATCATTGGTGGACGATTACAACTATGCATTTTCGTTGTGTCAGGTGTCGCCGCGCTCATCACAGCCGAGCCGCCCGACGCCCGAACCCACACTGAACCCGTCCGGGTCCATCTGATGGATGCTGGGGCTATCCGATGGACGGATGAAAACAAAGCCAGATACTCTGTAGGGGTGCAATGCATTGCACCCTGGGTGCAGCAGGCTGCACCCCTCACCCCACAGAAAACACTATGAATTCGATTTCGTTTCTCCACACATTAGGGATCATCACACATGACGGCGTTATCTATTGTTATTCCGGTATACAACAGCGCTGGTAGCATCGACCTGTTGACCGAACGACTGGGCGCTGCTCTGCCACAGATCAGCGAACGTTTTGAGGTCATCCTGGTGGAAGATGGCAGCCCCGACGATAGCTGGGAGCAGATTGAGCAGGTGTTGCCGCGCTATGCCTGGCTGCGTGCGCTGCGCTTGATGCGCAATTATGGCCAGCACAACGCGCTACTGTGTGGCATCCGCGCAGCGCATTATGAGGTCATCGTCACGATGGACGACGATTTGCAGCACCCGCCCGAACGCATCCCTGAGTTGCTGAACGAACTGGCACGCGGCTATGATGTGGTGTATGGTAGCCCACAGCAGGAGCAGCACAGCCTCTTTCGCAATCTGGCCTCACAGGTGACGAAAGCCGTATTGCAGGGCGCGATGGGCGCAGAGACGGCCAGCAGCATCAGCGCGTTCAGGGCGTTTCGTACGGAGATACGCGCCGCCTTCGCGGGATATTCCGGCCCTTATGTAAATATGGATGTGCTGCTGACGTGGGGCACGACGCGCTTTTCATCGGTGACTGTATCACATGAAGCGCGGGCAGTCGGCCAATCGAATTACACGTTCGGCAAGCTGGTCACACACACCTTCAATATGGTGACGGGCTTCAGCGCCTTACCGCTGAAACTGGCCAGTACGCTCGGCTTCTTGTTGACGCTGTTTGGCGCGATGTTGCTGTTTTATATCATCGTCGTGCGCATCTTGATTTTCGGCTATGATGTGCCGGGGTTTACGTTTTTGGCGTCCGTAATTGCGATCTTCGCCGGTGCGCAGATGTTCACGTTGGGTATCATCGGGGAATATCTGGCGCGGATGCACTTCCGCTTGATGGACAAGCCGCCCTATGTGGTGCGCAACGATCAAGCCATCGAGCAAGCGCCAACGACTAGCGAACAAGTCAATACCGAGACGCTACGCACATGAGCGAACCCTGCACTTTTCTGCAATGGGATACGGATTTTTTCGGCTGTCGCATTGGCCGCGTGAACGTCGACCAACTCGATGTGGCAACACAAGCCGAGATTAATGCCTGGGTCGCTGCTAACCACGTTGATTGCCTGTATTTTCTAGCAGATGCCGACCATACGCCGACGATCCGGCATTGTGAGGCGCACGGGTATGCTTTTCAGGGGGTGCGCCTGACGCTAGCGCTAGCACGCCCTGCGCGAGCAGGCCAGGGCGTGCCGCCGATGGCCGAAAACGGCGTGCAGTATCGCACAGCACGCCCTGATGACCTGCCGGCATTGCGACCACTCGTACAATCCGCGTATACACTGAGCCGCTTTTACACTGACGAGCGCTTCTCTGATGAACGGTGCGCCGCGCTCTATGACACATGGCTGACGCGCAGCATCAACGCAGGCTTTGCCGACGCCGTTTTTGTGGCTGAAGCTGCGAACGACCATAGTGCAGTCGGCTTTGTGACCTGCAAGCTGGACGAGCGGCAGCGTGGCCTCATCCCATTAGTGGGCGTAGCGGAGCAAGCACGCGGTAAGCGGGTCGGCGCGAACCTGCTACGGCACGCTTTGGGCTGGTTTTGGGGTCGGACGCTTGCAAATGTGCAGCAGGTGCGTGTCGTGACGCAGGGGCACAACATCGCAGCACAGCGTTTATATCAACGAGCGGGCTTCCTGACGCATGAGGTCGGCCTGTGGTACCATCGCTGGTATACCGCTTGTACAAGCAGTAATCACATGTAGGCACACCCTTTTGGGTGTCCGGCGGACGCACCGAGGCGCGTCCCTACAACCGAAACATCTCTGTGACAAAACAGTAAACAGCAGCTAGAAATCACCTTCAAGTAGAGTAAGCACACATGACAGAATTGCGCATCCCATTTAACAGAGCATCGTTTGTAGGCAACGAACTGGCTTACATTCAGCAAGCCGTCGCTAATGGCCTGATCTCCGGCGATGGCCTATTCACGAAGCGCGTACACCAATTATTAGAGGAAACGCTCGGCGTGCCGAAAGCCCTGCTGACCACATCCTGCACCCATGCGCTAGAAATGGCCGCCCTGCTGCTGGATATTCAGCCCGGTGATGAGGTCATCGTGCCGTCATTTACATTCGTGAGCAGCATTAACGCCTTTGTGTTGCGGGGCGCGAAGCCTGTATTCGCAGATGTGCGCCCCGACACGCTGAACCTGGATGAAAGCAAGCTGGAAGCGCTGATTACGGAGCGCACACGGGCGATTGTGCTGGTGCATTACGCGGGTGTGGCCTGTGAGATGGATACGATTATGGCCATCGCCAACCAGCACGGCATCCCGGTGGTTGAGGATAACGCGCACGCGCTATTTGCGACCTACAAAGGGCGTTACCTGGGGACGTTTGGCGTATTGGCCACACAGAGCTTCCATGAGACGAAGAATTTCACCAGCGGCGAGGGTGGCGCGTTGCTGATTAACGAGCCAGGTCTAGGCGAACGCGCCGAGATCATCCGCGAGAAGGGCACCAACCGCAGCCGCTTCTTCAGGGGGTTGGTCGATAAGTATACGTGGGTGGATGTCGGTTCGAGCTATTTGCCATCGGATATGCTGGCAGGCTTTTTATATGCACAGCTTGAACAGCGTGAGGCCATCCAGGGCCGCAGGGCGCAAATCTGGCAGACGTATGACAGCGAACTGGCAGCCTGGGCAGAAGAAAACGCCGTACAGCGTCCGAGCGTGCCTGTATACGCTGAGCAAGCCTATCACATGTATTATATTCTGCTACCGTCGCTGGATGTGCGTGAACGGCTACGGGCTTACCTGAGAGAACGGGGCATTCTGGCTGTGTTTCATTATTTGCCGCTGCACCTGTCGGATATGGGGCGTGGTTTTGGCGGCAGTGAGGGCGATTGCCCGGTAACAGAGGACATCAGCGACCGCTTGTTGCGCTTGCCGTTTTTCAATAGCATGACGGATGCACAGCAGACTGAGGTCATTCAGGCGTTGCACGAATTCGACATGAATACATTGACAGGGTAGCATCACATCATCGTACACAACGAAACCCATAGTAGCCGTTTTCATGCGCATCAATCGTCAGAACAGCAGTCTCAGCTTTCGCCAAGCCCCACGCCGTAGCGGTTGCCTGTCGTTTTACGTGCTCATTGCTTTGATGTTGGGCATCACCTTGATCTCTCGCGATTGGATCGCGCAGTGGCTCACGCGGCCACCGGACCTGCCAAGCCTGGCTGGTGCACAGGCGGCTTTTTCACAGGGCGACCTGACCAGCACCATCAGCATCACCCGGCAATTGTTGGACGCAGATACGCAAAATGCCGACGCGCTGACCCTGCTGATACGGGCGCTGATCTACCGTAGCTACGTCGATTACAGCTATCGGCAGGACGCGGTGCAAGCGCTTTCGTTGACGCAGGCCGCCCACAGCCGCGAACCGCGTAATCCGCAGGTATTGGCCAGCCACGCCTTCGCGCTACAAACCAACGGGCAGCCCATCGACGCCTCACGCTATGCCTTACGCGCCATCGAACGCGACCCCAGCAACGTCCCGGCACGCCTGGCGCTAGCGCTGGCCTATGGCAGCCAGGGTGTGTTTGAAGCGGCGCTGCGTGAAGCCCGTTATGCAGTGGCGCTAGCCGACGGTGCAAAGGCCGATTGGCGTGCTGATGCGCGGCGCGTACTGGCCATCACCTATAGCGACCTGGGCCGCTACGACGACGCGCTGGCGACCATCCGCGAAGCCATCAGCCTGCACCGCCGCCTGATTCCGTTGCATTTTGAGCTAGCACTGTACGCCACACAGATTAGCGACGACGACAGCGCGACAGCCGCCTGGTTTCAGGTCGTGGCGTTGGATGAAGATAATGCGAAAGCCCGCCTGCGCCTGTGTGATTTGTCCAGCCGTTTACGCGAGCCACTCGCCGCCGAGTCGTATTGCCGACAGGCGGTTGACCTCGCGCCGACATGGAGCGCCGCGTGGTATCAACTGGGCTGGGAATATTTCTTGCAGGGGAATTTACGCGCCGCACAGGAAGCGCTCAATCGGTGCAGCACGTTGCAGGTTTTGCAGAATGTGCCCATCCCTGAACGGCGCTTTGAATGCTGGTATGTGCAGGGGCAAGCCGCTGAAATCCTGGGGGATTGTGAGGTGCTGGTGCCGCTTTACAACGAATTCCGTGAGATGGCCGCGGCCACCTACATCCCGCAAACGTGGGCGTATCCGCCGGAAGGCCCACCGGGGTGCGCTGGCAATCAACCGCAGAATCCGGCTGTGAATCGCACACTTCAGCTTGACAGCCTGCGTGCCGTTTCATACAATACGTTTTCTAAGTAGCGCCGAGGTAGCTCAGTTGGTAGAGCACCGCACTGAAAATGCGGGCGTCGACAGTTCGAGTCTGTCCCTCGGCATACATGCAAAGCGTGCTGGAAGACCAGTGCGCTTTTTTGATTCAGGTATCAGTCGTGATGTGGTCCCAATCCTGGCCCCGATACTGAATCAGCCACTTCAGCGCGTAGTGCCGCTCATAGACCACGACAGGCACCAGCTTCGCGGGCGGCTTGCGCCCGTATAGCTCTGCATCCAGCACGGCCCAATCGTAGCGATAGATCAGGTCCAGTGCATCAAGGATTTCGCTTGCAGGGCGCAGCATCGCATCCAGCATGAACGAATCCGGCCCGCGCTCTTCAATCGCCCTGGCAACGCGCTGCACATCGCAAAAATCATCCGGCCTGTTCAGCTTCTTGATGAATTCCAGCGACCACAGCAGCACCCACAAGGATTCCCAGCGCTGACTAAACTTGATCGTCAGGTATTCGGGCGGGTTTTCCATCTCGGCGTATGCGCGTTCATCGGGTGTGGCGGCGTCCTCGGCCTTCAGATCACGCAGGCGCTTGTTGTATTGCTTCAGCGTCTCACCCTCAGCGCGATGTGCGATGCAGTAGAGCGCCAGCGCACGCTTCGCCACCGCATCCTGTGAGCGCAATGTAACCGCGTTCTCGTCGGCGATCACGGGCAGATGCTTGATATAAGGCACTTTTTCGCGCTTGAGCGCTTCCAGCGATTTAGCTTTGCGGGCGGCGGCCTCTGATGATACGTCCTCGTCTTCGTCGGCGTCCGGGCGTGCGAAATACTTGCCCTTGCTATCCTCTGGCCCTAGCAGGCGCTTGCCGCGCTCATTGTAAAACGCACTGTCCGCGTAAAAGAACGCCCGCTCATGATAGGCCAGCACGCCACGCAGCAGCGCCTCGGCCTTGCCCTCGGCATCCCAATCCGGCGCGACGGTGACGTTAACCGCCTGCTCTGTGCCTTCGATGCGGCGCAGCAGCTTTTGTGCATGGCGGTCATCACGCCCAGCAAGCAGGCTGTTGGCTGCGTCTAGCTGTAACGTGCGCTGTGCTGGGATGTCTGCCGCTGGCACAAAGTCCAGCATCACGCTGACATCCGGCCAGCGGATGTGCAGCGCTGCGAGGCGTGCTGTGCCATCCGGCAGCGTCTCGTCGTGCGCGTCTACGTCGTCATGGCCGAGCAACTCATACAGTTCATCGAGCGGTATCGGCCCCGGATGTGGGGCGTACAGGGTCAGCTTGACGGCCATGCCTCACGCCTCGGCCAGTGCAGGTTTGCGGGTGTGCCAGTCAGTCGCCTTCTGATACGCATCCGCGACGCGCAGCAGCTTTTCCTCGCCGAAGGCCGGGCCGAGCAATTGCAGGCCGATGGGCAAATGTTGCTCATCAAAACCGCACGGGACGCTGATGCCGCTGATACCCGCCAGATTTGCAGATATGGTGAAAACATCCGTCAGGTACATCTGCAAGGGGTCTTCGGCATTCGCGCCGATCTTAAACGCGGTGCCGGGTGCAACCGGGCCAGCGAGCACGTCCACCTGTTCAAAGGCTTTTTCGAAATCCTGCTTGATGAGCGTGCGCACCTGCTGCGCCTTGCCATACCACGCATCATAATAGCCTGCGGATAGCGCATAGGTGCCCAGCATGATGCGCCGCTTGACCTCGCTGCCGAAGCCCTCGCCGCGTGTGGCCTTGTACGTATCCCACATGCTGTCTTTTTCGATGCGCTGGCCGAAGCGGATGCCGTCATAGCGGGCCAGATTCGCGCTGGCCTCGGAGGTGGCGATGATGTAGTACGTCGCCAGCGTGTATTTCGTATTCGGCACGCTGACGGGCACAGTGGTCGCACCGAGCGCTTCTAGCTGGCTGATGGCGTCACGCACGGCTTTTTCGACATCCGGGCTGAGGCCCGCTACGAAAAACTCGTCGGGGATGCCGACCTTCATGCCGCTGATGTCCCCGGTCAGCGCTGCCAGATAATCCGGCACTGGCGTCGTCATGCTGGTGGCGTCGTAGGGGTCGTGGCCGGCCATTACCTGCAACAGACGCGCTGTATCTTCCACCGTTTGCGCCATCGGACCCGCACAATCCAGCGAAGAACCGAAGGCCACCAGCCCATAGCGCGATACGCGCCCGTAAGATGGCTTCAGCGCGGATACATTACAGAACGACCCCGGCAGGCGGATGCTGCCGCCTGTGTCGGTGCCGAGCGCTGCGGGGGCCATGCGTGCGGCAACGGCTGCGGCGCTGCCGCCGCTGCTGCCGCCGGGGACGCGCTCTAAATCCCAGGGATTGTATGTGTTGAAGAAGCCGGAATTCTCGGTTGACGACCCCATCGCGAACTCATCCATGTTGAGCTTGCCCAGGATGACCATGCCAGCCGCTTTGAGGCGGGCTACGCAGGTGGCATCGTAAATCGGCTTATAGCCCTTCAGGATGTGTGAGGCGCAGGTGGTTTCGATGCCCTTTGTAGAAAGCACATCTTTGATGGCAATGGGCACGCCCAGTAGCGGCTTATCCTGCATCAGTTGGTCGGGGTCACCGTTCGCCAGCGCTTCGTCGGCGGCTTGCGCCTGGGCCAGCGCTTCGTCGCGTGTGACCGTGATATAGGCCCTCACCTGCTCGTCCAAGCGTTCGATTTGATCGAGGTAGGCTTGTGTAATCTCTGTTGATGATAGCGCTTTGCTGCGCAGTTGCTCAACGATTTGCGTTACCGTCAGGTCTGTTAGCTGCGTCATAAATTGCTCTGTGGTGTCTGTTGTCATTGGCTAAACTGTCGCGCACGAGTATAACATAAAGCATGTGCGCACGCGGTAGGTAACGGTAGCGTGTCCATACATAACCCAGGCAACCGTTTTATGGTGCCCGCCACGCCTCTGCATTAAAGCTTCGTTATATTTAGTTAGAAAACGGGCACATATCAACGTTTTTGTAAGCTGTGTGGCCACAAAATAGGCTATAAGCTGGAACATTAGGAGCAAAACGTGATGGCACATTGCCCAAACTGCGGTTACAACAACCGCCCTGGTGAATTGATCTGTGAGAATTGCGGGAGAGACATGTACATACAGCTATTGAACTCGGTGAGCACGCGCAAGCTGGATGCAACAGGCGACACAGGCGACCTGGACCTGAGCGCTCAGCCGATTGTGTTCTACATCGGCAACGATACGCTGGCTATCGACCGTGACGACAACCTGATCGTAGGTCGCGTTGACATCGACAACCCGGACACACAGATAGACGTGGATTTAGAGCTATATCAGGCGCAGGAGAAGGGTTTATCGCGGCAGCATATGCGGCTGGATGCCACACACAACCCGCCGATGGTGACGGACCTGGGCAGCTACAACGGTACTTTCGTCAACGGGCAGAAATTAGTACCGGACCAGCCGCACCCACTCAGCAGCGGTGACGAGCTACGCCTGGCGCGGTTAATCCTGCGCGTTTACTTCAAATAGGCGCTTGTCCTGGGCCAGCAGGGGGCAATTTGTGTCCCCCTGCTGCTTGCTATTTATTGTACGCCTATTCGCTTTCGCTGGCGGGCGCTGGTTCATCCACAACTGCCTCTGCGACCTCTTCCAGCGTCGGCAACTCGAAGTGCTTGCGGATGGCGTTTTCGATCTCGGAGGCCATACTGGGGTTTTCCCTGAGGAACACCTTGGCGTTTTCGCGGCCCTGGCCGAGCAATTCATCGTTGTAGCGGTAGAATGCGCCGCGCTTCTCGATGATGCCGATTTCCTGCCCCAAGTCCACGATTTCGCCCGTCTTGCTGATGCCCTCTGCGAACATGATGTCGAATTCGGTTTCGCGGAAGGGTGGCGCGACCTTGTTCTTCTTAATTTTGACTTTAGTACGGTTGCCGATGTTATCCTGGCCGGATTTGATGGATTGAATGCGGCGGATGTCGATACGCACGCTGGAGTAGAATTTCAGGGCGCGGCCACCGGGCGTCGTCTCCGGTGAATTGTGGACAATCACGCCGTCATCAGCAATGTATGTGGCGTTGCCATCGACTTCCAAGTTGTAACGTAGTGCTTCATCACCCCGTTTGCGCACAAAACGCACTTCTTCAATCGTCATTGGCATGGCGACCGCTTCACCGTTAAAATCGTAATATGCAAGAATCTGGTCATCCAAATCCAGAAATTGCGCCTGAACAAAGCCTTCCGGGGTCGCGATCTGATGATTTGGGGTGCTCGTGACCTTCGTAAAGCCGGAGCCGTCCGGGTAACGTGCCAGCAGCGTTATGTAGCCCTGCGTCAGTGCACCGATCTCGCTATCCGTCATGTTGAATTCATCCACAGGGACGCCGTTCTTAAACCAGGACACAACAGGCTTGGCCTCAAAGCAGCCCGTTTCTTGGTTCCATGACAGCACATCTACAGGTAACTTCTGATTGACGATTTTGCCAATAGGCATACTGGAACCATCAGCGAGCAGCACCTCGGTTTGATAGCTGAAGCAACCGAACATCACGCCGACCTTCTCGCGTAGCTGATTCGTGAAGATCACGCTGACGCCGGATTGCTTGATTGCACCCGTTAACTTGCGCAACGCCTGGCTCATCAAACGCGCCTGCAAACCTACGTGCGAATCGCCCATCTCGCCTTCGATTTCTGCACGGGGCACCAACGCCGCGACGCTATCCACGACGACCACATCCAACGCGCCCGAACGCACCAGCGATTCTGTAATTTCCATCGCTTGCTCGCCCGTGTCCGGCTGTGCAATCAGCAGGTTGGTTGTATCCACACCGATGCGCCCGGCATAGGTCGGGTCTAGCGCGTGCTCCATGTCGATGAAGGCACCGATGCCGCCACGCCGCTGCGCCTCTGCGATGATGTGCAGGCACAGCGTCGTCTTGCCGGAACTCTCCGGCCCGTAAATTTCGGTGATGCGGCCACGCGGTATGCCACCCACGCCCAGCGCAATGTCGATCCCCAGTGAACCGCTAGGAATCGTTTCGACGGTCATGTGTGTGGCTTCACCCAGGCGTACAATCGCACCATCACCGTAGCGCTTCGTCAGGTCGCTAAGCGCGGTATCCAGCGCTTTCATGCGCTCTTCGTCGGTCTGATTAAACAGGGGGGTGTTATCCGTTTGGGTTGATTTCTTCTTGCGTGCCATCTGCTCTGCCCTCGTGAAAATCGCTAATTGGCCACCCAGTTTAGAGAAAGCATATTGTTGCACAAAGGTTCTAGGATCACAAGTGGCAATCTGTGGGGTAGCCGATGGGACTGAATGAACACGCGCTATCTATGAGAGACATGACGAACGTCACTGTAAAACGCATGACGCGGGTTGTGGAGAGGTGGCGATTTTGGTACTATGCTAATAGCATTTGTGTAAAAAAGAACAAGCAGATAAGCAAAAACTACGGCCATTAACGGTCATGAGGGGCTGGTGCATGTCGGCGCAAATATTGTGGCAGCTTACGGACGTGTACTGGCACAAGCGCTTTCGTAGTTCTCGATCTTATTGTGCGTGCGAAATTTATGATATGCTAATCATTTAACGTAAGATGTTGGGTTGGGAAGGTAGGACAAACACCACAATGGTAGATATGACAACCGAGAAACCTCAGGACAATTCGGGTTTCGACCTGACAAAGCTAAATTTGACGCCCATTATCGGCTTCGGGGTCTTTATCCTGGTCGGTGGCTTTCTGATTTCACTGTTGACGGGGAGCTTGTTACCACCGCAGGCGTCCGCACAGGCACAAAACACCGATGCACTCTTTCAGGTGTTGCTGATGCTGGGCGCGGCTATCTTCCTGCTCGTGCAAGGCTTGCTCGTGTATTCGGTGCTTCGCTTTCGCACACGCCCCAACGACACGGCGGATGGCCCCCCAATGCATGGCAACGTGACGCTAGAAATCGTGTGGACGATTATCCCGGCGTTCATCGTGCTGGTGCTGGCGATCCTGAGCTTCATCGTGTGGAATAACAACATCGCGCCACAACCAAACGAGAATATGGTCAACGGTGAGCCGGTCGGCCTGAACGCCATCGGCCAGCGCTACGCCTGGTCCTTTGAGTACGAGACGAACGAAACGAACATCGACGGCGAGCCAATTACGATCACGACCAACGAGCTACACACGTATGTCGGCCAGAACGTCGCGCTGGATATGACCACCCAGGATGTGATTCACTCCTTCTGGGTGCCGGCCATGCGCGTGAAGCAGGATTTGCTGCCAGGGCGTGAGACAAGCATCCGCTTCACGCCCGTCGCCGTCGAAGGTGAGACGTACCCGGTGCGCTATCGCCTGATCTGCACGGAATTGTGCGGTGGTGGTCACGGCCAGATGTATAGCTGGTTGGTCGTGCACGAAAACGAAGAAGCCTTCCTGAGTGACTTTTACGATCCGCAGACGATGGCGCTCTTTGAGCCACCAGAGGACCCGGTTGCACGCGCTGAACTGGTGCTACAGGGCTACCCCTGCTCAAATTGCCATGTGCTCGATGCTCTGGGCTGGGTCGGCATCACCGGGCCTAGCTTGAACGGCATCGCAGACCGTGCCGCAGACCGCGCCACCAGCGCAGGCGTCGGCAGCGCCGCCGAATACCTGGTTCACTCGCTGCATCTGCCCAATCAGTATCTCGTGCCCGGTTATGATGCGGGCCAGATGACGTACTTCGGCCTGAGCGAAGAAGCACCGGAGGGCCACCAGCCCTATAACGTGATGCCAGAGGACGACCTGATCTCGATTGTGTCTTACCTGTGCACGCAGACGGCCAGCGGTGATCCGGCGGATAGCACCTGTGAGGTGGACCTGACCGACCCGGATGCGACGACGGCCTACATGCAAGAGGTCTCGTCGTTGTACTATTACCTGTACGATTACGAGCCAAGCGCAGGTGAGTAGTCGCCTGTCTTGCGGGCGACCACGTTGGGTCGCCCCTATGATGATCGTGCGTAGGGACGGGCTGCTATGCCCGTCCGCGCCCAATCAAGCGATTTACCGTAAACTGACGTAGTTGATAGCTCTCTGAATTTTGAAAGGTAACACGTAGTCATGGCGACAATTTCCGTCCCCTTAGGACAAGAACAGAGACCACAGCAGACCATGCCCTCTTTCGGTGATCTGCTGCGCTGGACCGTTGACCACAAGATCATCGGCATTCAGTACATGCTGACGGCCTTTATCTTCTTCATCATCGCGGGTGCGATGGCGATGGGCATCCGCTGGGAACTGCTGACGCCCGACCTGGATTTCATGGCAAGCGGCACGGCTTATAACAGCCTGTTCACGCTTCACGGCACGGCCATGATCTTCCTGTTCGTGGTGCCGATGTTTGCGGGCTTCGGTAATTACCTGATCCCACTGCAATTGGGCGCAAAGGATATGGCCTTCCCCTGGTTGAACGCGCTGGCCTTCTGGATGATCCCGCCGGCGGGCATCATGCTGCTGATGGGTTACTTCGTCGGGCAAGCCGAAGCAGGCTGGACGGCCTACCCGCCGCTGAGCACGCTATTCAGCGCAGATGGCCAAACACTGTGGGCGATGTCATTGCATCTGGTGGGCCTTGCTTCTATCCTCGGCGCGATTAACTTCATCGTGACGATTTTGAATATGCGCCCGCAAGGTATGAGCATCTGGCAGATGCCGCTTTTCTGCTGGGCGACACTGGCGACGAGCATTATCGTTATCATGGCGACGCCGTTTCTCGCTGGCGCATTGACGTTGCTGCTGCTGGACCGCGTTGGGGGTACGGCCTTCTTTGATGCCTCTCAGGGCGGTGACGTACTGCTATGGCAGAATATCTTCTGGTTCTACAGCCACCCCGCCGTATATATCATGGTGCTGCCGGGTATGGGTATCCTGTCCGAAGTGCTGTCGATCCACAGCCGCAAGCCCGTGTTCGGCTATCGCATGATCGCGCTTTCCAGCATGGCCATTGCGCTGATCGGCTTTACGGTGTGGGCACACCATATGTTCACCAGCCTACAGCCTGAACTGCGCATCCCGTTCATGATTACCACCATGATTATCGCGGTGCCGACGGGCATCAAAATCTTCAGTTGGCTCGGTACGATCTGGGGCGGCAAGATACGCTTTACGGGCGCGATGCTCTTCTCGCTGGGCTTCCTGTCGATGTTCGTGATCGGTGGCATCAGCGGTGTGATGCTGGCTGCGGTGCCCTTCGATGTGCATGTGCATGATACTTATTTCGTCGTCAGCCACTTTCACTTTGTGCTGTTCGGCGGCAGCGTCTTTGCGATCTACTCCGGCATTTATCACTGGTTCCCGAAGATCACCGGGCGCATGTTGGATGAGGGTCTGGCCAAATGGCACTTCGGCCTGACTTACTTCGGCTTCTTCTTCACGTTCTTCCCGATGCACATGGCTGGTATGCAGGGGATGCCGCGCCGCGTGGCTGTCTATGCGCCGGAACTGCAAAACTGGAACATCATCATCGGGCTGGCGTCATTCGTGCTTGGCGTTTCGACCTTCGTGCTGATCGCGAACATCGCAATTAGCCTGTCGCGTGGGCGTGTGGCGGGTGCCAACCCCTGGCGTGCCCTGACGCTGGAATGGGCCACGACTTCGCCGCCACCTGCCTATAATTTCGCAGAGGACCCCATCCCGTTTGAAGACCCGTATGGCTACGGTACCGCCGCCTCAAGCGCCTATCTGGATGCCATCGACAAGCACTTCGGTGAGCCAGAAGAGGGCGTCCGCAAGCACACGCCATCCGGCGGCACGCCGCAATTCGCCCCGGCTCCGTCTGGTGCAGGCGACTAATGCAGGCGATTAGTGGATGAACGACAACGACCCTGGATGTCGGATGTTGACTGAAAAACACACGCTACACTGTGCAGCACAAACAGCAGGGGCGCAATGCATTGCGCCCTTACAAGCATACAGCAGCACTGTGCACCGCATTCAACCTGAAGGCTGTTTTAACGGTAGCGAGCACAAACACCTATGCAGTACATGCAGCAACACCGCTTGACAAGCGAAGATAAGGCCGAACGTGACCGCAAACGCGCCGAACGCGATGCCGCCATGCGTGATCGTAACAATCGGCTGGGCCTCAATATCTTTCAGGGGTCATGGATTATGGCCTTTGTCAGCTTGGTCGTGGTCAACTGGCAGCTTGGCTTTTCTACAGAATGGGTCGCAGAAGGCGCACAACTACCCGATGCGACGATGCCGACAATTGCCACGATTTCGCTGTTTATCAGCACGTTTTTGGCCCGCAGTGCGAAGAAAGCAATTGAAAGCAGCAACCGAGACGATTTCATCTGGCAATGGCCGCTGGCGATTGGCCTGGGTACGGCGTTCTTTGGCATTATGCTCACGCAGTTTTACGCCGTCGAACCGGGCGACGGGCAGTTCGTCTTTGTGTATCGGCTGATGATCGGCTATCACGCCCTACACGCCGTTGTGATTGGTCTGATGATGGCGCAGGTGTATCGTTACGCGCTGGCAGGCCGCTATAGCGCAGATAATCACTGGCCCATCGAGGCCACTATGAAGCTATGGTATTTCGTGACGATTGCCTGGGTGATGTTTTACGTCGTCCTGTATCTGATCTGACAACAAAAATAGACAGACAAAAGACCCGAAAACCTGAAAACCTGAATGGGGAGCACAAACCACATGGCAAAGCCAGGACTTCAACGCGCAATCCCTGCGGGGCTGATTGGCTTCGCATTTGGTGGGTTGTTGGTGCTTATTCTCCGCACATTGCAAAATATGGACCCGGTATGGGATGCTGAGGTCGCGCTTGTTGTTATCCCGTTCACGGTGCTTGCATTTTTCATCTGGGGCATGGGGGCCTTTAACCCGTCGCTGAACGAACACGCCCATGCACCCGGTGAACACGACCACGACGCAGCCCACGCCAGCGATAGCGCCATCGTCGCCACAGAAGCAGGTGAAAAAGCGCTTGCAGCCCACGATGACCACAGCGCAGCAGCAGAAACCGAAGAACCGCCTGTCGGCATCCTGACGAGCCAACTGTGGCTGGTGGCGACCCTCTCGATCTTGCTGTTCCTGGGCATCTTCGCCTTCGCCACGCTGCCCGGTAGCCCCTTCCTGCAACAAACCGACGAAGCCGAAGCCAGTGTCGCCGCCTTTGAAACCGAGCAGACCTTTTTGCTGCCGCTAGGTGTCGGTGAATTTCAGGCCAGCCAGCTAACCGTATTCCTGGGTTTTGTGGCCTTTACGCTGGTGTCGATCTTTGTGGCGGCGGTGGTCCTGTGGACGCTGGTCAACGGCTTGCATCATAACGTGAAGCAGGTCAAAGAGCAGGATTACAGCAACCTGAACGAGCAAGCCGCCAGCAAGGGCAACCGCGTTTCACGCGCCATCGCCGCCGTTGTCGTGCGCACCACCCGCACCGTTGGCCGCTTCTTTAAGCGTCTGGCGCGTGGGCTACGCAATGGCATTCCGGCCTTCCTGGGCCAACGCTAAAGTTTTTAGGGGGAGAAAACGACTATGGCACAACTGACCGTCACACAGCCCATGCATGGGCACCTGAGTAAAGAGCAAATCGCCACCAACGAACGGCGCAAATTCGCGATGTGGCTGTATCTGGCCTCCGAAGTCGTGATCTTTTCGGTGCTGATCGGCGCTTATGCGATTTTCCGCCTGACCAACCCGGAAAATGTGAAAGCCGTGCATGACAGCCTGGGGATTGCGCTAGTCACGGCCAACACCTTCCTGCTGCTGACGAGCAGTTACTTCATGGTGATGGCCCTGCGTGCGATTGAGATGGGCAGGCGCGACCAATTCCTGCTGTGGATGGCGGGCGTGGTCGTCGGCGGTGCGATCTTTCTCGTTGGCCAGTGGGTCGAATATCGCGAACTGGCACACCTGGAAATCACGCTGGCAGGCATCTCTGACGAATTCGGCGGCTTCGGGATGCGCTTCTATACACCGACGGCCTTTCATGGCGCACATGTGCTGGTGGGCGTTTTGCTGGGCGCGTGGCTGTGGGTTACGGGCGCACGCGGCCAATTGGACGATAACCCCATCTGGGTTGAGGTGTTCGGCTTGTACTGGCACTTTGTCGATGTCGTCTGGATTGTGCTGTTTACGCTGATTTATCTGGTTTAGGAGTAATTACGCATGACTGACGAGCAAAAACAGACGCCCGAAAACGAACCAGCACAAGATCAAACGCCCGATCCGGCAGAGGTAGCACGGGCCAGCCAGCAAGCGCTGGAGCCATCAGCCGCCTACCCGACCCACAACGAAGCCGAAAAGCTGCCCGAACCGCAGACGCCACTGGAAGCAGGCGTTGCGGATACGATCCGCGCCTCGGAAGCGCTGCAAGACACGCCACCCGTGCAAACCTGGGATCAGGGCGTGCGTGGTGTGATGCAATCTATGGATGCCGTCGCGGATGCGCCCACCGAACCGGAAACACACCACTACGGCGATACGGTGGTGCTGCCTACGGGCCAGGTGATTACGGTGCCGGGTGGCATTTACACGGTTGTTTTCGGTGTGCTGGCCGCGCTGACCGTGCTGGAAGTCGGTATCGCGGAGATTTTCGGGGATGGCTTCTTGAAAACAGCAACGCTGGTTGTGCTGTCGCTCGGCAAGGCGGCGCTGGTCGTGACGTTTTATATGCACCTGAACCGCGATAACCGCCTGTACTGGGTGGCGCTTGGCCTGCCGCTGATTATCGTGCTGCTGTCGGTGTTGTTCCTGCTGGCTGCGCCAGCGGATGGCTCACTGTCCTACTGAGTACGGGGCATCGTCACAGGGCCATCGTTCGTAGGGACGCGCTTCTGCGCGTCCGCCGCGAAAAAACGCACGACCGCGACTTTATGTGGTGCCGCCCACGTTGCCGACGTGGGCTTTTTTGTTGTGAGGCGTTACAATGCCACGCATTCTATCTATGGCTAAGAGGTTAACCCCATGCAAATCGACTTATCCGAAAAAGTAGCCCTGGTCACCGGGTCCGCGCACCGCGTCGGCAAAGCCATCGCGCTCGAACTGGCACGTGCGGGCGTCAACATCATGGTGCATTACCACAGCAGCGAGCCGGAACAGGTCCGCGATACACTGCATGACATCAAATCGTTGGGCGTGGATGCCTTCGAGGTACAGGCAGACATCAGCCAACCGGACGGCGTGCACAGCGTTATCGGCGCGATTGATGATGAATTCGGGCGGCTGGATATTCTGGTGAATAGCGCGTCTGTCTTTCCGCGTGCCGATTTTCTCGATATTTCGCTGGATAGCTGGGAGCGAGCCATGTCCGTGAATGTGCGTGCGCCCTTCATCCTGACGCAAGCCGCCGCCCGTATGATGCTGGATAACGACGACCCCGGCGGCGCAATCGTCAACATCTGCGATCAGGGTGTGGACGCGGCGTGGCCCAAGCGCCCGCATCATGGCATCAGCAAGGCCGCCCTGTGGAGCCTGACGCAAAACGCCGCCGTCAGCCTCGCGCCGGACATCCGCGTGAATGCGATTGTACCCGGCCCGGTGATGAAAACCGCCGAAAGCATGACCGACGAGCAATGGGAAAAGATGGGCGATACGCTGCCGCTGAAGCGCACCGGGGACGGGGCCGATGTGGGGCGCGCGGTAGTCTTTCTGTGCAGCCAGAGCTTCATCACGGGCACGCTGCTGCACGTCAACGGCGGCGAACACCTGCTAACGCTGTCTAATTCACGGGGCTGACGAACCATGACAGAACGCTACCTGATTGTTGGGCTGGGCAACCCCGGCAAAAAATACGAGCAGACGCGCCATAACGTCGGCTTCTGGGTGATTGACGAATTGGCGCAGCGCTATGGCTTGACGCAGTTCACATCCGAGCGCAAAGCCTTGACCGCAGATGGCCTCATCAAGGGCAAGCGCGTTACGCTGGCCAAGCCGCAGACCTACATGAACCTCAGCGGTGAGGCTGTGCGTGCGCTGATGGATTTCTACAAGCTGGACGTAGCGCAAATCATCATCGTGCATGACGACTTGGATACGGACTTCGGCGCGTTGCGGCTGCGCAAAACCGGCGGGCACGGCGGTCAGAACGGCGTGCGCAACATCATCAAGCACGTCGGCAACAAAGAATTCGCCCGTGTGCGCTTCGGCATTGGTCGACCAGCGGGCAAGATGCAAGCCGTTGATTACGTGCTGCAAAAATTTCACGGTGACGATGCAATCTTAGCGCAGCAGGTCACCGAGCGCGCTGCCGACGCGCTTGAGGTCTGGTTACAGGAAGGCATCGACGTGGCCATGTCGCGCTACAACGGCGACATCAACGAGCCACAGCCCAACCCCGAACCGGACCCCGCAGAGCAGCTTACAATCGCAGAGCGTGCCCACGAACTGAACCCGCATGACCCAAAGCCGTTAGAAAAACTGGCTGGCCTGTATAAGCGCCTGCGCCGCCTGGATGATGCAGCCAACGCGCACCTGAAGTTAGCCGCAATCCACGCGGCCAACGACAAAAGCAAGGCCGCCCTGTCGGAGTTAGAGCGTGCTGTGGCCATGCGCCCCATGCTGACGGATGTGCAGGAGCGGCTCGCACGTGGCTACGAAGAACACGGCAACAGCAAACGCGCAGTCGGACGCTGGATTAAGCTGGCAGAATACTACGAACAGCAGGGGGATCAGGCGGGGATGGTGTTGGCGCTGGATGAGGCGCTGCGCGTGAATCCGCAGCACCCCAAAGCGCTGGCAATGCGCGAGAAGAGCGCGACGTAGGGCTAGTAGCGGCTGCGGCGGCCACGTGGGTTGTCGTCATAGGGGTGGTCGCCTGGGCCAGCCCCCCGCGACATCGCACGCTTGGCCTTCTGCACGTCGGATTCGTGCTTCAGCAACACGGTCAGCGTGGTCTCTAGCGTTTTCTGGTCGATGCCATCGGCGTTGAGCATCACCAGCGCCTTCGCCCAGTCAATCGTTTCGGAAACGCTGGGGTTCTTCTTCAGGTCCAGTTGGCGCAAATTCTGCACCACTTCCACCGCCTGCGATGCCAGCTTTTCGCTCATCTCCGGTACGCGCATCCGCACAATATGCATCTCGGATTCGTGCGACGGGTAATCCACGAACAGATACAGGCAGCGGCGCTTGAGCGCTTCGCTCAGTTCGCGTGTATTGTTGCTGGTCAGGAAGACAATCGGGCGGTGCTTGGCTGTGATTGTGCCAATTTCCGGGATGGACACCTGAAAGTCGCTGAGCACTTCCAGCAAGAAGGCTTCAAATTCGGCGTCAGCGCGGTCAATCTCGTCAATCAACAACACGACTGGCTCATCTGATGTGACCGCACGCAACAGCGGACGCGCCAGCAAGAAGCGCTCCGAGAAGAAAACATCCTCTTCTCTGCCGAGGCGGTCGGCGGCTTCGGTCAGCGTTTCGGCCTCATCTAAAATCTGGCTGAGCTTATCGCGCAGCAATTGCGTGTAAAGCATCTGCTTGGCGTATTCCCATTCATACAGCGCCTTGTTCTCATCCAGCCCTTCATAGCACTGCAAGCGAATCAGCGAGCGGCCCGTCGCCGCAGCCCAGGCTTTGGCCAGTTCTGTTTTGCCGACGCCTGCCGGACCCTCGGCCAGCAGTGGCTTACCGAGTTTGCTCGATAGAAACGATACGGTTGAAATCTCATCCGTCGAAATATATTTTTGCTCGGCAAGGGCTTCAGTGACTTGTCCGACATTCTCAAACATGTGTTGCTCCGATCTTGTTCAATGCGTGCTCTAGGTACTTGGCTTGCGTGCCCTGCATACGGTTGTGGGCCGTCATTGAGCTTTAGTGTGTTTGCTGATTATGTATGGTATAACGCCGCCACCGTATGAGCAACTGACCATCCTGCTAGGGGGCTATCTTGTAGCAAGTCAGCGTGTCGGCAAGTCAGCAGATCAGCGAAAAAGCCGTTGCTTTGTCTAGCTGACGGGCTGATTAGCTGAAAGGCTGACCGGCTTAGGCCATCCCAACAAAATAATTGACACGGTTTGCGGACACGGCAAGCCGTGTCCCTACGAACGATGCCCTGTAGGGACACCCTTCTGGGTGTCCGAGCGGCGTCAGC
>DAOTTW010000215.1:0-12798 GCA_034437615.1 Anaerolineae bacterium
CAGGCGCTTGATACAGGTCTCATCCGCGTCGGGGCAGGCGATAGTCAGCCTGTGTCAGCATCCGACGTAGCAGAGCAGCAAGCCAGATTACAGCGCCACCTGAACGAAGCCGCAGCGTATCGCCGTTACTGGCTGACGTTGCCGCGTTTGCACGGCCTGCAAGCGCCGACCAACGGCGTCTGATGAAACCTGCTGTATGGTCTGGGGCGGCTTGCGCCGCCCCGTGACTACTCAGGTACGTGTCCTATGCTCAGTCGCCAGACGTTAAAACGTCCGGCTCTGGTACCGACAAGCCTGCTAAAGCAGGCTGTATGCAGCGTGCGATAGCCCCCTTCAGGGGGGTTGGCCCTGCGGAAGCCGCTGGCTTTAGCCAGTGGCGACACACACAGACTGGCCTGAGTCGTTACGCACCCGTAGTCGTGCGTTTTTCGTAGCGGACGCAGCAAGCCGCGTCCCTACGATCATGTAGGTTTGTTTTCGTTCAGCCATTAAGTGATACAATCAATCCCATGACAATAGCCAGCAACAGACACAAAACAAAGGCAAAGCAGATGCGAGTTTATGAACAACAGGGTGCGCGTTACGACAATACAAAAGGCCAAACGCGCTTTACCGTCTGGGCACCCCACCTTGAACGGGTCGAAGTGCTGCTGACGGAGCGCAACGAAGCGCTGCTGATGCGCAAAACAGCCACTGGCTATCACATTGCTGATGCGAACATCACTGAGGGGACGCGCTACATGTACCGCCTGCACACAGCAGAGGGCATCAAGGATCGGCCCGACATGGCTTCTTGCAGCCAACCCGACGGCGTGCACAGCCCATCCGCAGTGGTTGACCTCAGTTACGATTGGACCGACGCAGGCTGGCACCCGCCGACGCTACGCAACAGCGTCTTTTATCAGCTACACGTCGGCACGTTCACGCCGGAGGGCACGTTTGAGGCCATCATCCCGCAGCTAGAGCGCCTTGCGGATTTCGGCATCACGACGCTGCAACTGCTGCCCATCGCGCAATTCCCCGGTGAGCGCAATTGGGGCTACGATGGCGTGCAGCTTTACGCGCCGCACAGCGCCTATGGTGGCGTGCGGGGCCTGCAAAAGCTGGTGGATGCCGCGCACCATACGGGCATCGCCGTCTACCTTGATCTGGTCTACAACCACCTGGGGCCAGAGGGCAATTACCTGTGGGATTACGGGCCGTACTTCGCGCATCGTTACGTCGGCCCCTGGGGTGATAGCGTGAACTACGATGGCCCCGGCAGCGATGCCGTGCGGCGCTTCTTCATCGACAACGCGCTGTACTGGCTGGAGCATTATCATATCGACGGCTTCCGGTTGGATGCCACGCACGCGCTGTATGATTTTTCGGCTTATCCATTCTTGGAGCACCTGACCGCCGAGATTCACGACTGGGGCGAGCGCTACAACAAGCGCATCACGGTGATCGCTGAAAATGACCGCAGCGACCGTAAGCTGCTGCTGCCGCGTGCGGCCAACGGCACGGGCCTGGATGCACAATGGCTGGATGACCTGCACCACACGCTGCACGTCGCGCTGACCGATGAAACAGGCGGCTACTATGCGGATTATGCGGATTTTGGGCTGATGCTGAAGGCGCTGCGTGAGGGCTTCAGCTATTCGGGGCAGTATTCCCCGGCACGTGAGCGCAGGCACGGCACTTACTCCGGCGACATCCCGGCAGATCGCTTCATCGTCTGCACGCAAAATCACGATCAGGTCGGCAACCGCATGTTAGGCGAACGGCTGAGCGCACTCACATCGTTTGAAGGGCAGAAATTGGCCGCCGTGCTGCTGCTGACATCGCCTTACGTGCCGCTGATCTTCATGGGCGAGGAATACGGCGAGACCGCGCCCTTCCTGTATTTCATCGCGCATGGGGATGAAGGGCTGGTCGAGGCGGTGCGAGAGGGCCGTAAGCAAGAATTCGCCGCGTTCAAATGGCAGGGCGAGCCGCCCGACCCCGCAGACCCGCAGACCTTCGAGCGCTGCAAGCTGAACCATGAGCTACGCAAGCAAGAAGGCAGCGAAAACGCCCAACTGTATGACCTGTATGCCGCGCTGCTTCGGTTGCGGCGTCAGCAAGACAGCGCAATCAGTCATCCACAGCGCGTCGGCACACTTGTTTATGGGGATGCTGAGTCCCGCATAATCTGTGTTGAGCGCCGCCGAGATGGTTTTGCTTTGCGCATTTTCATGAATTTTCACCGTAGCGAAACGCAAAACCTGACAGCGCCCGACAATCACAATTACAGGTGGCGCAAGCTGTTTGATGCCTATGACCCGCGCTGGTACGCTGGCGACAACAAGCCATTGCCTGAAGATTTGCCGGAGACGGTCACATTGCCGCCGCTGGGCTGGGTCATCTGCGGGGGGTCGTTGGGGGCCTTCAGTTCGATGGATCAGGGGTAGGTTTTTGATGTTTGACCGTATTTTATGGCGGCTGACGCCGCCCCGGACAGGTCAGTGCCCTGTCCCTACAGGGTCGCAATCATTCACAACAGGTCTGTAGGGACGTGCAATGGCGCGTCCGCCACACAGGAACAACGAAAAACCAAATACCTACCCCTGAAAAGAGGGATTGAGGGGGTGAGGGCCAAGTTGCGGGCAAAACATGCCTGCCTGAGTAGTTACCAGCGCTACCTGAGAGGCGGCTAGGCCTCGTATGAGCCGGCGGTGACGTTGCCGCCACTGCCCGTCCAATTTGTATGGAAGAACTGGCCGCGCTCACGGTCGATGCGCTCATAGGTGTGTGCGCCGAAGTAATCGCGTTGGGCTTGCAGCAGGTTCGCAGGCAGGCTCCCATGCCGATAGCCATCATAGAAGGCCAGCGCGCTGCTCATGGCCGGGGCAGGCACGCCCGCCGAGGCAGCCGTCGCAATCACGCGCCGCCAGGCCGCCTGTGCGTTGTGGATCGCTTGCTTGAAGTAATCATCCAGCAAGAGGTTGCTCAGGTGCGGGTTGCTGTCGTAGGCTTTCTTGATATCCGCCAGGAAAGCCGAGCGGATGATGCAGCCCTCACGCCACATCAGCGCCACGCCACCGTAATTCAGGTTCCAATCGTAGGTTGCGGCGGCCTGCTGCATCAGCATATAGCCCTGTGTGTAGCTGATGATCTTGGAGGCGTACAACGCTTGTTCCAGGTCATCAATGAAGGCGGCGCGGTCCCCATCAAAGCTGAAGTCGGGGCCTTGCAGCACTTTCGACGCTTCGACGCGCTGTTCCTTGAGTGCAGATAAGAAGCGCGACATCACGGCCTCTGCAATCAACGTAAGCGGGATGCCTTCTTCCAGCGCGGTGACGGCGGTCCATTTGCCCGTACCTTTCTGGCCTGCCATATCCAGGATTTTGCGCACGAGTGGCTCACCGTCGTCGTCTTTGAAGGCCAGGATGTTGCCGGTAATCTCGATCAGGAACGAATCCAGCACGCCGTTATTCCAGCGCCGGAATACGTCGCTCATCTCGTCGGGCGTCAGGCCGAGCACCTCATCCATCAGGTGAAAGGCCTCAGAGATCAACTGCATGTCGCCGTATTCGATGCCGTTATGCACCATCTTCACGAAATGGCCTGCGCCGTCCTCGCCCACGTAATCACAGCAGGGCGTGCCATCATCGACCTTTGCCGCGATGGATTGCAGGATGCCCTTGACGTGTGGCCAGGCTTCCGGTGAGCCACCCGGCATGATGGACGGGCCGAAACGCGCCCCTTCTTCGCCGCCGCTGATGCCTGTGCCCACAAAGTAGATGCCTTGCTCCTGCAAGCTCTCGGTGCGGCGGCGTGTATCATGAAAGTTGGAGTTGCCGCCGTCGATGATGATGTCGCCTGCTTCCAGGTGTGGCGTAAGCTGCTCAATCACCTTATCGACAGCCGCACCCGCCTTGACCATCAGCATCACGCGGCGCGGGCGCTTTAGCTCTGCGGTTAGCGCCTCGATGTTGTGCGTGCCGATGACTTGGGTGCCTGCGGCCTCATTCGCGACAAAGTGATCCACTTTTTCCGTCGTGCGGTTATACACAGCGACGGTGTAGCCGTGATCGTTCATATTCAGGACGAGGTTTTGGCCCATGACGGCCAACCCGATCAGACCAATATCTGCATTGCCAGCCATATCTTGTTCCTCAGCTTGTGTGTGGTTCGGTGAACCATGCGTGCGTGTTCGTCTAACATGGTAATGCGTTGGTTGCTGCCTGCCAACCGCATAACTATAAGTGTTGTATCCGTATTCAGTTGATTTCAGTTGATTTCAGTTGATCTTGGCGGACGCCATTCATGGCGTCCGAAACTCGACAATACGTTTCAACCGAATTCGATACACAACCTGAATATACCGAGGATGTGTTTCAAATCGGTGACGAATTGCCCCGCAGCACATGCACAGCCGCACACCATTTTGTGCAAATTGCCGATTCTGCTTGACAGGTGACAGGCGTCATGCTAATCTATGGCTAAGCTTGTTGGGAACGCTCTCAAATTTTATGGGCGAGATGCTTATATAATGGCGTATAAGCGCAAGACGGGCGTCATTTTTTCGTCAATTTTTTGAGAGCGCTCTAGCAAAATAGTACAAAAAACTAGCTGTAGCGAACTAAATTTATTCTAAAACGACGGTTTACTCATGGAAAAACGCTTAACCCTGGAAAAAATCGGTGTGTTGGCTGGCGTATCGCGCTCGACGGTATCGCGTGTGATTAACGACCATCCCAATATCCGGCCAGAGGTGCGCCAGCGTGTTAAGACCGTTATCGCGCAGACGGGCTACCAGCCGAATCATGCAGCCCGCTCATTGGCTTCGACGCAATCGCGCATCCTGGGTATCGTCATCCCTAGCTTTTTCAATTCGCTCTTCTCCGACCCCTACTTCCCACGATTGATCCAGGGCATTTCGCAGGCCAGCAACGCACATCACTACGTCCCATCGCTATTTCTATTCAACAATCAGGATGAGCAGCGCAGCGTATTACAGCGCGTGCTGGGTAGTGGCATGATGGACGGCTTGATTGTCACGGCAGATCGCCATGACATCACGTTGGTAGATGAACTGACGACCATGAGCGTGCCGTTTGTGCTGGTCGGACGCCCGGCGCAAGCGGAATCGCAGGGCATCAGCTATGTGGATGCCGATAACGTCTCTGGGGGTTACAACGCAACCGCGCACCTGCTTCGGCGCGGCTATCGGCGGATTGGGGCGATTGTCGTGCCCTTCAACACAGCAGGGCAGGACCGTTACGCGGGGTATCAGCAGGCGCTTATGCAGCACGGCATCGCGTTGGATGAGGGCCTGATTGCACAGGCCGATTTCAGCGAAGCATCCGGTTACGCTGGCATGAAGCACCTGCTGCCTGCAAAGCCAGACGCGGTTTTCGTCTCATCCGACACGATGGCGTTTGGGGCGATGCGTGCGTTGCAAGAGGCAGGGCTGCGCGTGCCTGATGACGTGGCCATCGTCGGCTTCGATGATCTGCCACCTGCGCACAGCACCAATCCACCGCTGACGACTGTGCGGCAACCCATCAAACGCACGGGCGCTCTGGCCGTTGAAACCCTGCTGGATATGCTGGCGACGAGCGTCACGCCTGAGCGCCGCATTGTCCTTCCAACTGAGTTAGTGATCCGCGTCAGTTGTGGCGCGGTGAACGACGCATAGCCATCGTGTGAAAGGAGCACAACGCACACATAAGCCAACGAAACACGCATCGTCAACGATGCACACACGCACAGCCCAGTTTAACAGGTATACATCGCAGCATTGCATCACCGTAGCGCAAAAATTACATCTGTTTGATAGCCATTGTCTGATACGACGTAATACTAAACTAGGAACCAAAGGAAAAAACTGATGAAAAACCGTTTTATGATTTTGCTGGCAGTGTTGGCGCTGCTGACCGTCTCCGTTGTGAGCGCACAGCAACGCACACAGATTCGCTGGTATGTGGGCCTGGGCACGGGCACTAGCGCCGACCAGGTGGCCGGACAGCAGGCCATCGTGGACGACTTCAACGCCAGCCAGGATGAAATTGAACTGGTGCTGGAAGTGATCGAAAACTCGCAGGCGTATGACGTGCTGGCCACGCAGATCGCCGCCGGCAACGCGCCTGACATCGTTGGCCCGATGGGGATTCGTGGGCGTGAAGGCTTCGGCGGTAACTGGCTGGACCTGACGCCGCTGATCGAAGCTGAAGATTACGACCTGAGCGACTTCGATCAAGCGCTGGTGGATGTCTACCGCGTGCAGGGTCAGGGTCAGCTTGGCTTGCCCTTCGCCGTTTTCCCGTCCTTCACCATGTACAACAAGGACCTGTTCGATGAAGCGGGCATCCCGTACCCGCCTAGCGCCTATGACGAGCCGTATGTCGATTTTGAGGGCAACGAACTGCCCTGGGACGTGAACACCGTGCGCGATCTGGGCATGTTCCTGACCGTTGACCAGAACGGCTTTGATGCCACGATGGAAGAATTCGACACTGAGAACATCATTCAGTTCGGTTTCTCGCAGCAGCAGACCGATATGCGTGGCCGTGCGACGATGTTCGGCGCTGCATCGCTGGTTGATGCCGATGGCAACGCCGTCATCCCCGAAGCATGGCGCGCGGCAGAAAACTGGTATCATGACGCGATGTGGGTCGATCACTTCTACCCCAGTGGCGTCTATGGCAGCAGTGAACTGCTGGGCGGCGGCAGCGGCAATCAGTTCGGCACGGGCAACCTGGCCATGACTTCGACTGCGCACCTGTGGTACCTGGGCTGGGGTCAGGACGGCCTGGAGGCTGAGTTCGACTTCGCGCCGGTCCCGTCCTACAACGGCGAGATCACCGCTAAGCTGCACGGCGATACCTTCAGCATCACTAGCTCCACAGAGAACCCCGAAGCCGCCTGGGAAGTCTTGAAGTACATGATGGACGAGCGCGGCCCCGACCTGCTGGCGCTGTATGGTGGCCTGCCGGCCCGTATCAGCCTGCAAGAGACCTACTTCGATACGTACATCGCTGGCCTGGAAGCAGCCTACCCGCAGCACGACTGGGCCAACATGAACTGGGATGTCGTCTTTGAGGGCGCTAGCTACGCAGATAGCCCCAGCCATGAGGACGGCCTGCCCAGCATCGCTGAGGCTGAAGCCGCCTACGTCGAATACTCGCAACTCATGGAAAACAACCCCGATATTGACGTTGACGCCGAACTCGATAACCTGCGCGAGACACTGCAAACCATCTACGACGCTGCTGGTTAAATCGCTCACGCATAGACAGACATAGGCTGGCAGGCCCACAATGGGCCTGTCGCTATATGGAGAAATCAAAACGAATTTAGATACATCGGCTTGTTTTGGTTGCTTCGTTAGTAGAAGGGTTAACCCATTATGGACATGTTTTCTGAGTTTAGTGCTGCCCGCAAAAAGGCCGGCAGTCAGGGCGGTTTGTTTGCTATTTTCCGGCTGAATGGGTCTGAGGCGCGTGAGGCACGCTGGGGCCTGTTCTTTATTAGCCCCTGGTTGATCGGCTTCTCGCTGTTTTACCTGGTGCCAATGATTGCCTCGTTGGGCTTCTCCACGCTGAGCTTCACGCTGTCACGGCCTGATGAAATCCAGTTCGTCGGCCTGGGCAACTGGGAACGGATGCTGTTCAACGATCCGCAGACCTGGCAAGCGCTACAGGTCAATCTGACGTTTACGCTGATCTCGCTACCTATCGGCATGATCGCCGCTTTTTTTCTGGCTGTGCTATTAAACTCGAAGCAATTACTTGGAAAAAACATATTTAGAACACTTTTTTACGCGCCGACGATGGTGCCTGCGATTGCCGGTGTGCTGATCTGGTCGCAGGTGCTCAATCCGCAGACGGGCTGGGTCAACCGCCTGCTGGAAGTGGTCGGCATTCAGGCTACTGGGGCGAGCGGCTTACGCTGGCTTGATGATCCGAGCCTGATTTACATCTCGTACACGCTGATCGGCCTGTGGGGTATCGGCAATGCCATGCTGATTAACCTGGCCGCGCTACAGGGCGTGCCGACGCACCTCTACGAAGCCGCCGAAATTGATGGGGCGGGCTGGCTGCGGCGCTTATGGAGCGTGACAATACCGATGGTGACGCCTGTGATCTTCTACAACCTCGTGATTAGCACAGTCGCCTTGATGCAATACTTCCTGGTGCCCTATGTGCTGAACGGGGGTGACGGCTATCCGCAGGGCACGACGCGCTTCTTGAACGTGCTGTTCTATCAGCAGGCGTTTGCATTCCAGAATATGGGTTATGGTGCGGCTATCGCGTGGTTTATCTTCATCGTGAGTATGATTATCACGGTTGGCCTCTTTGCGACAGGGCGTTACTGGGTTTACTATGCAGGGGATGGGCGCTGATGATAAAGCAAAAGCGAAAAGTATCAGAGATTACGCTAGAGAAGCGTCGCCGCGATTTGATGATTTCTGGCGTTATCACACTGGTGACGCTGGCGATCCTGGGTGTGTATATCATGCCGTTGATCTTCGGCGTGGTGACATCGCTCAAGACACAGGCGCAGGCATCCGAGCCGAACGCGCCTATCGTGCCGATGGAGGTCGTCACGTATGAATATGAGGGCGAGGACCTGCGCATCTACGAAGTGCCCTTTGAAGATGAGGGCACCCGCGAATTAGCCCTGGTACAGCCGACGCGCCGCGTCAGCACGTTCATCGACCCGGCCAACCCGGACGCTGGCCTGATCGAATGGTCCGGCAACTGGCGTCAGCTTGAACCTGTGCGTGAAGTCAGCATCCAATGGGGCAACTATCCCGAAGCCTGGGAGACCATCGACTTTGCACGGCTGCTGTTCAATACGCTGATGTATGCCTTCGTGACCATGATCGGCACCGTCATCGCATCGTCTATGGTGGCCTATGGCTTTGCACGCTTTCGCTTTCCGGGTAAGAACATCCTGTTTATGGTCTTGCTGGCGACCATTGTGCTGCCGCCACAGGTGACGCTGGTGCCGCAGTATGCGTTCTTCGTCAATACGCTGGATTGGGGCGGGACATGGCTGCCGCTGATCGTCCCGCAGATGTTCGGCAACGCCTACAACGTTTTCTTGCTGCGCCAATACTTCCTGACGATCCCGCGTGAGATGGAAGAAGCCGCCACCATCGACGGGGCGGGGCCAATCCAGGCATTTATGCGCGTGATTCTGCCACAGGCAGGCCCAGCGTTGACGGCAGTCGCCATGTTTCACTTCTTCTTCGCGTGGAACGACTTCTTCCTGCCGCTGGTGTATCTGGCGGGTAACCCGACGGCCTACCCGATTAGCGTGGGGCTGACGTTCTTCAATGGGCTGTATCAGACGAACAACGAACTGATTCTGGCGGCGGCGGTCATCTCGATGATTCTGCCATTGGCGATCTTCTTTGTGGCGCAGCGCGTCTTCATTCAGGGCATCGTTATCACGGGCGTGGATAAATAACGGAAAGATCAGCAGCAGCAGAGTAGGGACGCCCGATGGGGCGTCCGCCTGGAACATAGCACAACAGGAGAAAAACGTGACAACCGAGGCAACAACTAACCTGAGCGTCGCTGCCTTGCTGGGCCAGATGACGCTGGCTGAAAAAATTGGGCAGATGACGCAAGTCGAGAAGAACAGCATCACGCCCGACGAAATCCGTGACCGCGCCATTGGCAGCGTCCTGAGTGGCGGCGGCGGCAACCCATCACCGAATACCCCGCAGCAGTGGCGCGTGATGGTCAGTGACATCATAGATGCGTCGCTGGCGTCGCGCCTGCAAATCCCGCTGATCTATGGCGTGGATGCGGTACACGGGCATAACAACATGCGCGGCGCGGTGATCTTCCCGCATAACATCGGCCTGGGGGCCACGCGCAACGCCGCGTTGATCGAACAGATCGGCGTGGTGACGGCGCGTGAGGTGCTGGCTACGGATGTGCGCTGGAACTTCGCGCCTGCGCTCAGCGTGCCGCAGGATATACGCTGGGGCCGCACCTACGAAGGCTACAGCCAGCATACCGAATTGGTAGCAGAACTGGCGAGCGCCTATGCACGCGGCCTGATGTCTGAGGGGGTGCTGCCGTCCATCAAGCATTTTGTGGGCGATGGGGGCGCACAGTGGGGCACGACGCAGCCCGCCGATTGGCTTGCACAGATGAACGAGCAGGCCGCCAACCAGCTATTCCACATCGACCAGGGCGACGCCCGCATCAGCGAGGATGTGCTGCGCGAACTGCATCTGGCACCTTACAAGCCTCTGATCGACGCAGGTGCAATGAACGTGATGGCGTCTTTCTCAAGCTGGAACGGCCAGAAGATGCACGGCAACCGCTATCTGCTGACCGATGTGCTGCGCGGCGAACTGGGCTTTAGCGGCTTCGTCGTCAGCGATTGGATGGCTGTCGATCAACTGGACCGTGATTTTTACAGGGCGGTTGTGCTGGGCATCAACGCGGGCGTGGATATGGTCATGGTGCCGTATAATTACAGGCGCTTTATCGACACGCTGACCGACGCTGTGAATAAGGGCGATGTCTCGCAGGCACGCATTGACGAGGCCGTGACGCGCATCCTGAGCGTGAAGGCGCAGATGGGCCTGTTTGATGCCCCCCATACCGACGCCGCGCTGCTGGATGCAGTTGGGTCCGTGCAGCACCGTGAGCTTGCACGGCAGGCCGTGCGTGAATCGCTGGTCTTGCTCAAGCACGACAACAACGCGCTGCCCATCGCCGCCCATGTCGAGCATATCCTGCTGGCTGGCGTGGGTGCGGATGACCTGGGGATGCAGTGCGGCGGTTGGTCGATTGAATGGCAGGGCTTTCTGGGCCGCATGACCGGGGGCACAACGTTACTGGACGCATTGAAAGCGCGTTTCGGCATGGAGCGTCTGAGCTATAATAATTCACCGGAGCGCCTGATGCTGTCTGCGGCGCGTTATCCGCTGGGTGTGGCTGTCGTCGGTGAAGCACCCTATGCCGAGGGCTTTGGTGATCGCGCTAACGTGACGCTTAGCGAAGACGATCAGGCGCTCATTCGGGCTATGCGTCAGCGCGTGGATGCGCTGATTGTGGTACAGTATTCGGGTCGCCCGCTGATTATCAGCGATGTGCTTGAACTGGCTGATGCGTGGGTGTGTGCATGGTGGCCGGGTAGCGAGGGCGGCAGCGGCATCCTGGATGTGTTGTGTGGCGATGCGCCGTTCACAGGCCAATTATCCTATGACATCCCGCGCAGCATGGACCAGATACCGCGCAGCCGCATCGTGGACGCTGGCGAGACGCCGCTATTCCCGTATGGGCACGGCCTGACGCTCTAAAACGCGCCTTGCCCCCA
This sequence comes from Anaerolineae bacterium, assembly GCA_034437615.1. Classification (GTDB taxonomy): domain Bacteria; phylum Chloroflexota; class Anaerolineae; order Aggregatilineales; family Phototrophicaceae; genus DAOTTW01. The sequence continues at coordinate 11,317 of DAOTTW010000215.1, forward strand.
ATCTGAAAGCAACCCCACATGACCGCGAATCTGCGGACGCAGCAAGCCGCGTCCCTACAGACCTGTTGTGAACCGTAGGGATGCCCTTCTTGGCGTCCGGGGTGGCGTCAGCCGCCCATAACCAGATGGACCAGATAAACCAGATAAACCAGATGGACCAGATAAACCAGATGAACACAGACAATCAGGCAAATGCAACACAGCCCAGCCACCTGGAGCGCGAAATCCAGGCACAGCCGGACCTGATCGCCAATTTGATCGAGGGGCAGATGGCAGCCGTGCAGAGCGTCGCACGCGCCATACAGGAATTCGACCCGACGTTTGTCTGCATTGCCGCACGCGGCACATCCGACAACGCTGCACGCTATGCAAAATACCTGTTTGGCATCCAGAATCGGCTGCCGGTGATGCTGGCCGCGCCATCCCTGCACACGATATATGACGCACCGCCGAACTTATCACGAGCGCTGGTGATCGGCATTTCGCAATCTGGGCGTGCGGAGGATGTACGCAAGGTCCTACAGAATGCAGCAGAGCAGGGTGCGCTGACGCTGGCCATCACGAACTACGACGACTCGCCACTGGCGCAGGCGGCCAACCATCATCTAGCGCTGACGGTTGGCGAGGAGATCAGCATTGCAGCTACGAAAACCTACACGGCACAACTCACGCTGATTGCATTGCTGTCGGTGGCGCTACGACAGCAGCAGGCGGCACACATCGCAGCCTTGCGGCAATTGCCGGGGTGGGTGCAGCAGGCTTTGACGCTCAACGCTGACACGGCGTGGATGGCGCGTTACCGTTATATGGCTACGTTCGCGGCCATCGGGCGCGGCTATAACCTGGCAACGGCGATAGAGATCAGCTTGAAGGTGAAGGAATTGGCCTATATCGCGAGTGAGGGCTATAGCGAAGCGGATTTCCGGCATGGGCCAATCGCCATCGTGCAGCCGAGCTTTCCGGTGATGCTGGTCGCTCCATCCGGGCCGATGCTGCATCACATGGCCGACCTGAGCGCAAAATTAGCCGAGCGTGAAGCCGAAATTATTATGATTAGCGACGATGCCGAGATGCTGAAGCGTGGCACCAAGCAGATGCAATTGCCCACTGTGCCGGATTGGGTGTCCCCGATTGTGGCGGTTGTGCCGGGTCAGATTTTCGCGGCGCAGCAGGCCATCATACGCGGGTATTCGGTGGATAAGCCGCGTGGCTTGTCGAAGGTGACGGTGACGACGTAGCGCTGTGACTGACTGCTTGCCCTGTGATGCCTGTGGTCAGGCCATCCCAACAAAACACGCCTGCCTGAGTGTGCGTTTCAGTTGATTTTATCCGGTGGATCGCCTAAACTTTGTGGATAGGCGCATCTTAACAAACGTAGCTCCCTTATGGATAAAGAGAGACAAAGAAAAACAAAGAGAAACAAAGAAAAACAAAGAAACAAAGAAAAACAAAGAAACAAAAAGAAAGGAGAAGCGGCTGCCT
>DAOTTW010000216.1:0-15955 GCA_034437615.1 Anaerolineae bacterium
CAACTGATCGTGTGCGTAACGACTCAGTTTTTCGGCGGACGTGCCATTGCACGTGCCTACACAACCGCTGTGAACCGTAGGAACACCCAATGGGGTGTCCGGGGCGGCGCAAACCGCCACAAAATACGGTCAAACATCAAATACCTACCCCTGTAAAGAGGGGGATTGAGGGGGTGAGGGCCAATTCGCGGGCAAAATGGGCCTACCTGAGTAGTTACGCGTGTTCTCATTGTGAGACCGGCCTGTACTAGCGGAAAGCAGCCTGGTATGAGACCAGGGTTTCACCCACGCCGGCTAGCGTATAGCTTGGCAGCACAGCCGGGATAAACGCGCTCTGCCCACTGCTCAGCGTGATGCCTGCATCCCCTGATGTGACCTGTAGCCTGCCCGTTGTGCAGGTTAGCGCGTGAAAGGTGCCGTTCGTGCTGATGCTGTGCGTTGCAGCAGCGCGCAGACGGTGTAAATCCGTGCGGAAATAATCACACGTAACGACCTCGGCTATGTCCGTGTCGGGGTTGATGTGCGTGATTTTCGGCAGCGATGTGAGGTTGGCCACCTGTACGCCCTTGTCGATATGCAATGGGCGCGGCTGACCATCCAGGCCCACGCGCCCCCAATCATACAGGCGATAGGTCAGGTCGCTGCTTTGCTGGATTTCGTAAAGCAAGATGCCGGGGCCTATCGCATGGACGGTGTTGGCCGGGATGAAAAGCACATCCCCCGCGCTGATTTCAGCATACGCCAGCAGCGGTTCCAGCTTGTTTTCACGGATGGCCTGCGCCACTGCCTCGCGCTCCGTACCCGCTTCTACGCCGATGACCAGCTTGGCGTCGGCTTCTGTCGCCAGCATGACCCAGGCTTCGGTTTTGCCGCGTGGGTCGCCTTCGAGTTGGCGTGCCTGTGCGTCATCCGGGTGGACCTGCACCGACAGCCAATCGCTTGCATCCAGCAATTTTGCCAGCAGTGGCAGCCCGTCGGCGGGGTCGTTATGCGCCCCAATCAGGTCATGCCCATACGTCGCCAGCGCAGCGCCCAACGTCTGGCCTGCAAGCGTGCCGTTGCTGATGATGGCTGTATCGTGTATTTCCCAGGCTTCGCCGTAAGGCTGTTCATCCGGCAGTGTCTTGTGCATGTGGCTCGCTAAACGCCGCCCGCCCCACACCTTGACGTGCAGGCTTGGTTGCAGATGCAGGGGATATAAAGCGTGTGTCATAAGCGCTCCGGTATATGATTTGCTTGTTTTTCTCACAGACAGTTTATAATGGGCACGGCTTACGGCGCACAAAAAATTCACATTGCCGCGAAAAAACGCACAATCACGCGCTTGTGTGCTTGCTGACCACCCGACACGCCTGTACAACCAACATCACAACACGCCAGGAGATAACGACAATGCCACAAATTGACCACCGCGAGACCATCCAGCGCCCTGTCTTTGATGTTTTCAAATTAGCCGGGGATTTTGAACGCTGGGACAACTGGCAGGACGGCGTGACCGATGTCAGCCTGATTGCGGCTGACCCGATACGCCCCGGCACCAGCGTAACGATCCGGCGTAACATGATGGGGCGCAACGTCTTTATCAATGCGGATGTGGTGGAATACGACCGACACAAGCGCATTGTGCTCAAGGGGGTGCAGGGCCTCTTTCCGTTTAATCGCACCATCGCGTTTCAGTCACAGGGGCGCGAAACGCTGATTATCGACAGCCTGAGCATCCGCACGGGCTTCATGTACTTCTGGTATGGGCCAATTTTAGCCGCGTCGCTACGCAAACAACTACAAAACGATTGGGGCACGCTCAAGCAAATGCTCGAAAGCGGCAACGGGCAGATGACATCCCCACCGACTGCCTGATTTGCGGCCTGTATGCGATTGTCGTGGCTCAGGTTTGCTCATCATGGGCTACAGGCATGAGCGCAGCGTCGCTCATGCTGGATAGGGGCAACAGCAGGCGGATGACGCTTCCGTTGTCGCCTGCTGCGCTGACCTCGATGCGCCCGTTGTGCATGGCCATAATTTTGTGGCTGATGGATAGCCCCAACCCGTTGCGGCTGGCGTCGATTTCGCGTGCTGCGTCCGTGCGATAGAAATACTCGAAGATGCGGCCACGCTCGTCCTCTGGAATGCCGATGCCGGAATCCTTCACTTCGACGATGATATGTCGATCACGCTCATAGCAACGGGCGATGATGTGGCCGCCAGCCGGCGTATAGCGTGCTGCATTATCCAGCACGCTGCTGATGGCCTGCCCCAAACGATACGGATTGCCCCGAAATAGCAAATCCCGATAGGGCAGGGTCTCCCACTCGTGTGCTGCGGCTGCGTATTCACGCTGGACAGCCGCCACACGCTCTTTCAGCAGGTCATTCACAGAAAAGCGCACCTGTGTGATGGCTTCTGATGACTCTTTTTCCAGCCGGATGACGGTCAACAGATCGTCTAGCAATTGATCCAGCCGTTTGACCTCACTGCGGATCAGCTTGAACTGATGACGCTGCTTGTGGGGCTTGTCGTGCAGGCGTTGTAGTAAATAGCTGGCGGTGTTCAGGTTGGCCAACGGCGTGCGGAAGTGATGTGAGGCATCGCTGATGAACTTTTGCAGCACCTTGACGCGCTCCCGCTGCAATGCGAGTTCAAAGGCTTGCTGTTCGGCGTTTTTGCGCTCGCTCACATCACGCAGGATGATCTGAATCTGTTCGCTCTCGTTTTCTTCGTCTCGCACCAATGTCAGCGACACCTCGGCGGTGAACTGGCTGCCATCGGCACGCTGAAATAGCCGCTCATAAACCGGGATGCGCTCGCCCTGTTTCAGCTTTTGTAGGCGTTGCTGGCTCCTGGCTGGCTCATCATCATGCACGATGTAGCTTGCCAATTGCTGGCCGATCAAATCCGTATCGGGCACGCCTAACATGCGGCTCGCCTGTCCATTGACACCGAGCAATACCCCCTGCATATCAAGTATGAGCACCGCATCCAGCGTCTGATGCAGCAGCGCCCGATAGCGCAGCTCGAATTCACGCCGTTGACGTTCGCTGTGTTTGCGTTGTGTGATGTCGCGTGCGACTGTCACCCGTGCGGATTCACCGCGATAGATACAGGCCCGCGTCAGAATCTCTACATTGCGCCGCTCACCCTGCGCCGTCACGATGTCGGCTTCATAGAGGCTGGTTTCCTGGTTGCGAAACCACAGACGGATGCTCTCGTGCGCCTCTGGCACGACAAATGAGACCATCTGCCGCCCACGCAGGTTTTTGAGCGGGAACTTGATTAATTCCTCGAAGGCCGGGTTGCAATCCAGAATGAAGCCCTTCTGGTCGCTGATGATGATGCTTTCCATCGTCGCATCCATCAGATCACGATAGCGGTTTTCGCTTTCCTGTAAGTTGTTATAATCACGCCTGCGTACCCAGGCGCTGACGATAATTAACAGCGAGACGAACAGGTGAAAGTTCAGTGCAGGCGCAAGCACATGCGGATAAGCCGGGGCGATGCTCGGTATCAGGGCAATCAGCGCCGCACCGACCAGGCCGACGCCGATAGTCGTGCGGACGCTTAGCGTCAGGCTGGCAATCAGCACCGAGACAATCGTCAGGTTTAAGGTGCGTTCGGGGCTGGCCTGCATATCTGTCAATGTCAAACCCAGCAGCAAGCCGTAAAACGCCAAAATGTACAGCAGGGCCGCCAGCCGATAATGCGATGTGCGGCTTAGCACATAGCAGCCACCGACCAGCACGGTATATAATAGCAAGGTCTCAAAGCTGGCATTGGTTTGTGCGTATCCGGTCAGCAGGCGCAAGGACAGCGTGATAAGATTAATGACCAGATGCGACAGTATGAAAACGGACAAGAAATGTGCCCGCCGAAAATCATCGAAGTCATCTGTCACAAAGACAGGCCGCGTAAGTGGCCTGATTACAGCAAAGATGCGCTCAAAAAGGGGCAATCTGGATACGCTCATAGGGCCGGGCCAATGTTCTACAGTACGTTGACGCATCTATTTTAGCACAAGGCAGGCTAGATTTTGGCAGACCTGATACAATGTTGTTTGAAGCAATATGTAGGGTCAGGCACTCATGGGTAACACCACAGGAAAACGTGGGCGGTGAAAATCGGTAGTCGTTATGACGGCTGACGCCAAGAATGGCATCCCTACGATTCAAGGTGGTTATGTAGGGGCGCAGCGTGCTGCGTCCGCCGCGAAAAAACGCACGACCACGCTATTGTGTGGTCCTGAGAATAGCAAGCTGAAACAGACAAAGCAAAAGCAAAAGAAAGAGAGTTAGCACATGGTAAGCGCTGCACCAAGCACAACAATGAGCAAGATTGAAGAATATCTGGGGTCGGATGCGGAATACCTGCTCGGCCACACCAGCCAGACGATTAGCAAGGACAGCCTGTACCTGCCAAACCCGAATTTCGTCAGTGAGGTTGTGGCCGATACGGACCGCTCACCGCGTGTGATGCGCAATATCCAGCAAATTCTGGATCACGGGCGGCTCGCTGGCACGGGCTACGTCTCGATTCTGCCCGTTGACCAGGGCATTGAGCACTCGGCGGGCGCGTCCTTCGCCCCCAACCCGGCATACTTCGACCCGGCAAAGATCGTCGAGCTAGCCATCGAAGGCGGCTGCAACGCTGTGGCGTCCACATTTGGCGTGTTGGGGGCGGTCGCCCGCAAATACGCGCACAAAATCCCCTTCCTCGTGAAGTTCAACCACAACGAACTGCTGACATACCCCAACACCTACGACCAGATCAAATTCGGCAACATCCAACAGGCCTATGACATGGGCGCTGTGGCTGTCGGTGCGACGGTTTACTTCGGCTCCGAGGAGAGCAACCGCCAGATGATCGAAGTCGCGCAGATGTTCCAGCAGGCGCATGAATTGGGTATGGCCACTGTGCTATGGTGCTACATGCGCAACCCGAATTTCAAGCTCGACGGTGTGAACCACGAGACATCCGCCGACCTGACCGGGCAGGCGAACCACCTGGGGGCAACACTCGGCGCGGACATCCTGAAGCAGAAGTTGCCGAAAAGCAACGGCGGCTACAAGGCGCTGAACAGCGGCGATTCGTCCTACGGTAAGCTGGATGAACGCATCTACAGTGAATTGACCAGCGACCACCCGATTGATCTGACGCGCTATCAGGTGATTAACGGCTTCTCCGGTCGTATCCCGCTGATTAACTCCGGTGGGGCCAGCGGCGGCGAAAGTGACTTCGCAGATGCCGTCAAGACGGCTGTGGTCAATAAACGGGCGGGCGGCATGGGCCTGATTAGTGGCCGTAAGGCATTCCAGCGCCCTATGAGCGAAGGCGCAGAACTGCTGAACCTGATTCAAGATGTCTACCTCAGCGACGACATCACCATCGCCTAGCGCTGTGATTTACGTCTACTGCACAATACGCAGAAAATCATGAGATTGGGCTGAATGGTCTGCATTGGTGCTATTGACGCGCTTATGGGCTGGCTAGCATGTGAGCAACACGTGTTAACCAAACAAACGCATGATTGCAAAAGCAAAAAATGCAAAGGAACAAAAACATGAGCGAATATAACGGTCACAACGGCGACGGCGCAACAGGCACCGCAAACGTCAAGCGCGGTTTGGCGCAGATGCTCAAGGGCGGCGTCATTATGGATGTCGTCACACCAGAGCAAGCCAAAATCGCAGAGGACGCCGGTGCAGTCGCAGTCATGGCGCTAGAGCGCGTCCCCGCTGACATCCGTCAGCAGGGTGGCGTGGCACGCATGAGCGACCCGGATATGATTGAAGGCATCATCAACACCGTCACAATCCCCGTGATGGCAAAGGCCCGTATCGGCCACTTCGTAGAGGCGCAAATCCTGCAAGCGCTCGGTGCGGATTACATCGACGAAAGCGAAGTGCTGACCCCTGCCGACGAAGAACACCACATCGACAAGACGAAGTTCAAGGTGCCGTTTGTCTGTGGTGCACGCAACCTGGGCGAAGCCCTGCGCCGCATCAACGAGGGCGCGGCCATGATCCGTACAAAGGGCGAAGCCGGTACGGGCGATGTCGTAGAGGCTGTTCGTCATGGGCGCACGATACTGGGTGAAATCCGCCGCATAAGCAGCATGGACCAGGACGAGCTATTCACATACGCCAAGAGCATCCAGGCCCCCTACCATCTGGTGCTGGAAACAGCCGAGTTGGGGCGTCTGCCCGTCGTGAATTTTGCTGCGGGTGGCATCGCGACCCCGGCAGATGCCGCGCTGATGATGCAGCTTGGCATTGATGGCGTCTTCGTCGGCAGCGGCATCTTCAAGAGCGGCGACCCGGCCAAACGTGCGAAGGCCATCGTAGAGGCCACCACCCACTACACCGATCCGAAAATCCTCGCGGATGTCAGCCGGGGGTTGGGTGAAGCGATGGTCGGCATCGGCATCAGCAGCCTGCCAGAAACGGAGAAGATCGCAGGGCGCGGCTGGTAAGCTGATCTTCGGTGTGGGGGCACAGCCTGATACAAGCTAACTACTCAGGTACGTGTCCCATTCTCAGTCGCCAGACGTTGAAACGTCCGGCTCCGGTAAGGACAAGCCTGCTCAAGCAGGCTGTACGCAGCGTGCAATAGCCCCCTTCAGGGGGGTTGGCCCTGCGGAAGCCGCTGGCTTTAGCCAGTGGCGACACACAGACTGGCGTGAGTAGTTACGATACAAGCTGTGCCCCGGCCACCTCAGAGATGTTGGATAGATCAGGCCGTGTGCGTCATACCACATTACTCGGCCAGCGTCGGCTCCGGCGCAGTTAGCAACGCACCAGCACCCATAAAATCATGGACCTGTGTGTCATCAGCCACGTGCAGGGGCAGGCGCACGTAAAATGTACTGCCCTCACCCGGCGTACTTTCTGCCCAGACAGAGCCACCCATGTGCTGCACGAGCTTGCGCACGATGGCCAGACCCAGGCCCGTGCCGCCATAGCGCCGTTGCGTGCCGCCATCTACCTGCCGAAATTCATCAAAGATATACGCTTTGGCGTCATCAGGGATGCCGATGCCAGTATCCTGCACACAGATAAGCCAATAGCGTGTAAGGTCGCTGGCCGCGTGTGCAGGATGTTGTGATCCATCCGCGTGCTGTGCTTCGGCCTGAACGTGCAACGTTATCTCACCCACTTCTGTGAATTTCACGGCGTTCGATAACAAATTGTGTGCGACCTGCGTTAAGCGTTCCGGGTCCGCGAAGATGTATTCTGGCAAGTCAGCCTGCACCGTCGCCGTCACGGTCAGGTCCTTCTGTGCAGCCAATACGCTGATATGTTCTTGCCACGTCGCAACGAGTGCGGCCACATGCACAGGCGTCCTGACGACCTTCATGCGTCCGGCTTCGATCTTAGATAAGTCCAGGATGTCCGTAATCATCGCCAATAGATGCCGTCCGCTGGACTCGATGCGGTCTAACGGGCGCTCAAAATCTTCGGCCAGTTCACCCAGCGCACCCATCTTGAGCAAATCGACATAGCCAAGAATCACATTGAGCGGCGTGCGCAATTCGTGTGACATGGTGGCCAGAAATTCGCTTTTCAGGCGTGCGGATTCAGTCGCTTCGTTGCGTGCTAGCTCTAATTCGCGGTTAGTCCGCTTCCATTGGGTGACATCGTGCAGCACCAGCATACGACCGGAGGGTATTCCCATCGAGTTGCGTATGCTGGATAAGTGGACTTCAAAGGTGCGTTCGCCCTGCTGCGTTTGAATGGTGACTTCTTCGTCCGCATCGTCTAACGTAGCGTAATGCGCCACAAGCGCTGTATGCCGCGCAAACAGGTCGGTTGCAGCTTGGCCCAGTACCTCTGACGATGAGCGGCCTATCAATTGCAAAGCGGATTGATTCGCGCTGACAACGCGCTGCTTCACATCAAACACGAAAACCGAGTCGTTCATGTTGTCGAATACCGTGCGCTGTGCAATAGGCATCAGGTCCATCAGGCGATAGCGATAGATGCTCCAGGCTGTAAATAGGCCAGCGATGGTGAAACCGACGGGCGTAATATCGACGTATCCTGGTAATGGACTGACATCCGTGAGGTAGAGCGCATTCGTCAGCCAGGGGATGAATTGCGCCAATGCGAGAAAGACGACCTGGCCACGATACAATTCAGGCGACCGTAGCAAGGCACCCATCAGCAACCAGGCGGCAAGGATCAACAAGCCGTAACTGTAGAACGAATGCACCCAGAACAGGATAGCATGATTGTAAACGGCAATATTCGCAACCGGGTCGAGCACGACATCCACCCAGAAAAGGCGGTGCCAGGGATTCGTCGCGACCAGCAGCAACACCACAGTCGGGTGGATCAGCAGCAACCGCATAGTGCGACGAGTCACCCATGTGTGGCGCTCTGTGTATTCCAATACAAAAATCAGCCAGGCCGGGGGTAACAGCACAATGCCAACGAATGCAAGGATGGTAAAGGTGTACTTGGCTGTCAGGTTGGTTGCGAGGATTTCGAGGCCACTCCCGACGCCCCAAAATATAACCGCGACCAGCAAAATCAGCAACGGCGTGACGGCCCGCTGTGGGCGCTGAGATAAAATGAAGGCGACAACCGCAAGGGAAACGATGGCGGAGAGGAAGCCGACCAGCGCGTATGGGTTCCATTCAAGGGCCATAGTGCGTCCTTAGTAACCTAGGATGCCCTAGATATACCAAAACAACTGACATAGGTCAATGTCAACCACAACGACCCTATTTTAGCGCAATCCAACGATCTGCCTAGCCAGTGTCCGAACAGCTACGGGTGTAATCACGTTGTCAGGCGGCGTGTAAACGTCAGCAGATCACGGATGTTCACGGGTTTCATCAGCAGCAGGTCCGCACCGCGAGCGCGTTCGTCCTGAATAGCCACCGAATTGCCCGTTACCACGATCACTTTGATATTTGCATTTGCTTGCTGCTGCTTCTTGATGTAATCCAACACATCCAGCCCTGTCAGCTTGGGCAGGTTAATATCGAGTACAAGCACGTCAGGCTGAAGGGCTTGCATCTGTTCAATAGCCGCTTCGCCGTCCTTCGCAAGATACACGTCAAAGGCCCCAGCATTGAAAGCAAGCCGAAAAATATCCAGCAAATCCGGGTTATCTTCTACGATCAGGACACGTTTTTTCGCTGGTTGTGTTGGTGTAGGGTTTACACGCATCTGCATCTCGCCCATCTCCTTGCTGATATTTTGCACACTCGTTACGCATCGTTGGTTGCATGGCTATTTTGCTCACTGAGCATGACGCCATTATATAACATTACATAATGTGCGCATCCTGCGGAGGTGCAGTAGATTGTTGTCGGGTGGTCAGGTTTTGTCCTGGTCTGATGACCAGGTGAGCCGGAATTGTAGAGATAGGTGCTTGATTTTTAGTGCTGCCGTGCTATATTTATTGGCTGAAGGGCGCGTAGCTCAACGGCAGAGCAGTTGACTCTTAATCAATTGGTTGTAGGTTCGAATCCTACCGCGCTCATAACCAACTCAGCCAAGCCACAAAAGCATAGCCCGAACTATCATGCGTCACGTTCTCATAATCTGCCTGTCTGTAGCAAGTGCAGCGCTGCTCGCTGCTTGCCAAACCGCAATCGCAGACGACCCACCTGCTACGATAGCGGTTGAAATGACCGCTTACGCCAGAGAAGCCGCCGAGATGCAGCGCGACATCGTGATCGAGCGCACGCGCAGCGTCGCAACACAGCAGGCCGCAGAAACGCAGGCCGCCAATTACTACAATTATAACCGCGTCCTGCTGAGCACGGTGCGCGCGAACCAGCGCCCCACCCAGGCCATGCGCCGCGTAGATGTTCAACCGGGTGTATCGGCTGGGCGCATGGATGATACAGGGGCTGCGGATATACCAGAGGTGTCGGCCCTGGGTGGCGCTAGCAGTGCCAGCAGCAACCAGCGTAACACCAACGATCCAGACAATATGACGATTGGTGAAATGCGCTTTAGCCAGGTCCGTATGGCTGGCACTATCGAGGCGTTTGAACGCTGTCCGCTGGATGACCGCGACCTCTTCCGCACCACCAGCATAGATATTATCTATCTGACGATGGTCACGGATAACCTGCGCACTGGAACGCGCATTAGCGTGGATTGGCTGCGAGAAGGACAGAACCAATTTGAAAGCGTGTGGGTCTCCGACCGCGACGCAGCGCGCCTGTGCATTGCGATGGAACTGAGTCAGGCAGATGTCGCCTTCACCCCTGGAAACTGGCAGGCTGTTTTATCGGTCAACGGACAGCGCTACGATCCTGTGCCGTTCGTAATTGTCGGCGGCTAATGGAGAGGGGCTTGGGGTTTGCAGGGGTAGGTATTTCGGCGGACGCGCCATTGCACGTCCCTACACAACCGCTGTGAACCGTAGGGACACCCAATGGGGTGTCCGAGCGGCGTCAGCCGTATTGCAGGTTTATTATCGCTGTACTAGGCGCGTTCAATCGCGGCCTTTTGCCAGAAAGCCACAATCGTCTGCACGAGTTCAACCTCGCTGACGCCCGTCGCGTCGATCTCGTGCACGCCAGGCTTGCCACGCACCGCCCATTCACGGCGCAGCAAGCCCATCTCCATCGCACGCTCTGCCGGATTATGATAACGTGCCCCCAGCGACACATGCAGCTTTTGCAGCAACGAATCCAGACGCGCCACCAAACACACCACAATGCTGGTTTCTTGCATACGTGCCAGATGGCTGCCATGCATCAGGGTGCTGCCATTCACGCGGATCACTGAGTTGCGGCGCAGCAGCACTTCTTGCATCAGCTCTGCCTCAACTGTTTTCAGGCGGCGCTCACCGTAACTGCTGCGGATGCGCTCCATCGTATCGCCAAGCCGATCTTCCAACAAGCGTTCAGCATCCACAACGGGCATAGCAAGCTGCGCCCCGACCTGCTGCGCCACACGCGGCTTATTGGGTTCGACGTAGCCCGTCAGCACCAGATTGCGCGATGTAAAAGGAATACCCGTCAATGGAAGCGCAGGGTCAGTGACCATCAGCCGCCCTTACCAATCCCCATACCAGCGATCCAGCAACGGCAGCAGTTCATCCAGCACGGTAATCGTCGCGTCGGGTTCGATCATCTCACTGACGAGCGATGACTGCGCCTCGCGTGAGCGTAACACGCCCTTCATACCCGCCTGCTGTGACCCGCCGATGTCTGCTACCAGGTTATCGCCCACGAAAACTGTCTCTTCAGGGCGCGTAGCGAGTGCATTCAGCGCGTGCTCAAAGATGGCCGGGTGCGGCTTCAGGTAGCCCACATCAGCCGCCGAAATGCGCAGATTGACATCCGGGAAAAAGCGCAGCAGGTCATAGGCGATGAGTTCGCGGTCACGCAGGTACATCGGCTGAAAGGCGTTGGTCACGATGCCGATGCTAATGCCGCGACCAATCAGCGTTTGCAGCACCCCCGGCACATCCGCGAAAAGCTCAACACCAGGGATTTTGCCCCAGTCATAGGCTTCCAGGCATTCGGCCATTGCGATGCGTTCATCTTGCTCGAAGCCGTGCGCCTGTAACGTCTGCATCAGGATATGGCCCATGTGTGGCGCACGCAAGGACCCGCGTGCACTGGCCCAGGCAGCCATCACGCGGTCGCTAAAGTCGTTCAGCACGTGCTCGAAGCTGCTTTGCAACGGGCGGCCCTGCTTGGACAGATAATCATACACACAGCGCATGTGCTTGGTTTCCAGCGTGCGCCAATCGGCTGTGAAGGTGCTCCAGTCGATCAGCGTATCATCCATATCGAACAGGACTGCTTTTAGCTTGGGGGATTCGCTCATGAGTCTGTTGTCACCGCTAACGCTTGCTTGTCGGTGGAGTCGGCTGCATTGGCAGCATCGGTACGCCAGCGCAGCAAAAGCTGCTCGATGCCTGCGCGTTGGTCGCTGTATTCGGGCGTCCAGCCGAGTTGCTGCCTGGCCTTCTCGTTGCTTGGGGCGGCTGAATTGTGCAGCAGGTCTTTTTGCACCGGGTCGGGTCGCCGCAGCATCGCCGCAAAACCACCACCCCTGCTGAATAGGGGCATCGCACCCAGCGCCTCAGCGAATTTCTCTGCGAATTGCGTGGGGGTCGCGGGGGTGTCGTCTACGATATTATAGATTTCTTCCAACGGCTCATCAGCGAAGGGGCGATCAATCAACAGCAGAATCGCACGCATCAGGTCATCTTCATGCACCCAGCCCGCTAGCCCTGTGCCGGATGGGATGCCGTTACCAGCCCGCAGTGTGTCGGCCAGTTGGCGCGTGGCTGCGCTATTTGCGCCGTAGGTGAAGCCAGCCCGCAGCACATAACCGGGAATCGTGCCATCCTGTACGGCGGCTTCTGCGGCAGCTAGCGCCTGAAACAGCAGATTGGCGCGGCTTGTCGATGCCGTTTCGTCTACGGTTTCGCCGTCTGCATCGCCATAGATGGACGTGAAGCTAGGGAAGATCACGCGCCGGATGCCGACGTTACCCGCCGCTTGCAGCAGGTTATCGGTGCCTTGCCGTAACAACGACAAATACGGCGTAACGTTCAGCACGCTGTAGGGCAAGCCGTTTAACGGTTGTGCCATCAGATGCACGATGATTTCAGCGCGGGACATCAGCAACACGCTGCGGATTTCGCCTTCACGCTCAAAATCCGGGTAGACGGGCAAGCCGCCATCCTCGCGGATTGTGAAAGCGCCCTGTGAGCCATTGTGTGTGCTGCCAACGACACGGTGCCCACGTGTCACCAATTGCCGCACCAGCGCACGCCCTGCGCCGCTGTCGGCCCCTGTGATGAAAACCGTCGGCTTGCTAGCCTGCGTTGGTTCATCCTGATTGTTGTTATCTGCCATGCTGCATCACCTCGGATGAATTTACTTGTGGATAAACAAAAACAAATCTATATGATCGTAGGGGCTTAGCGTGCTAAGCCCTGGTCGCAATACATTGCGCCCCTACAGAGCCGTTTTCATATCTCCACTAGATGAAATTTCAATGGAATGGAACGTAGACGATTATGCCATCATCGCAGCAGGCTAGCAATGTTCGTAGGGCAATTGTGATGAGCTATGCGCACGTTTTCGTATTTCGGGTTACAATATGCTTAGATGACGCTCAAACGTCACTCTTGTATCTATTTTATCCGCAAGGAGACCGTTTTATGAAACGCATGATTACCCTGGTCGCGCTGACCATTTTGCTGTTCGTGGCTGCGATGCCTGCTTTCGCAGGTGCTGGTGGCGGTGAGACCACAGGCGACACCACCTACACCGTTCGCCCTGGCGATACCCTGAGCCAGATTGCCGCGCTGTTCAATACGACGTTCGATACGCTGGCCCGTATCAACGGCATCGGCAATGCCAACCTGATCTTCTCCGGTGAAGCACTTACCATTGAGCCAGAGACGATCCCGACTGAATACACTGTGCGCTTTGGCGATACGCTCAGCCAGATTGCGGCACGCTATAACACCACCGTTAGCGAACTGGCAACATTAAACGACATCGGCAACGTGAACCTGATCTTCCCCGGTACTGTTTTGCAGTTGCCGACGCCGACAGCATAAAGAAAACGTGGATAGTGAAAATTGGCGCTAGCGGACACCCTCCAGGGTGTCCCTGCGATCCAAAATAGTTATGCGTGGATACTTATGGCTATATTAAATCAGCTTGTGGCAGTGCAACGCCTGTATCAAGCACAACTTATGCAAAAAGCGGGCGTGATTGGCGTCGGCATCGGCCCGAAAGAAAGCGGCGGCGTCTATACCAATCAGCTATCACTCGTAGCGCTGGTCGAACGCAAACAAGCCGATGCAGCGCTAAGCGCAGACGATAAGGTGCCGAGCCAGCTCGACGGGCTGGTGACGGATGTGCAGGAAATTGGCGTCGTGCGGGCGCAGAACACCGGGCCGCGTAGCCGCTGGCGCAATATTATTCCTGCCGGTGTCAGCGTCGGGCATTATCTGGTCAGCGCGGGTACACTGGGCGCGATTGTCTACGATCAGCAGACGAATTTTCGCTATCTGCTATCGAATAATCATGTGCTGGCCAATAGCAACTATGCCAACCTGGGCGACCCCATTTTGCAGCCCGGTGCAACCGATGGCGGCATGAATCCGCAAGATGTGGTCGCACGCTTAGAACGGTATATGCCGCTGCGCTATTTAGATGACCCGTCACCGCCACCCGCTGAGGTCATTCGGCCCGATCAACCCGTGACGCCACAGCCGCCGCCAGCCACGCCCACACCACAGCCGGATAACGGCGACACGCCCGATACACCGGAGATACCAAGCCCCGATCAAGCGCTATCGGGCTGCACTGAATTAATTGTGCGCCTGGGCCGCGCCCTGTCGAATCAAGGGCGTTCCGGTGCCAATGCAGCCAACCAGAGCGCTGCTCAGCAAGCCGTAGCCCCGTCACAAGCATCCCCGGTCAGTGCACAGGTTGCCCCTGAAAACGGCGTAGATGCCGCGCTAGGCCAATTGATTAACCCCGGCATGTTCAGCGATGAGATCTTGCAACTAGGCAAGCCTACGGGCACGCGCCCGCCACAGATCGGCCTGCGATTGCGCAAGATGGGCCGCACAACGGGCCTGACCTTTGGCAATATCACCCTGATTAACGCCACGATTGATGTCGGCTACGGCACACCACTAGGCAACCGCACAGCACGCTTCACCGGGCAGATTATCACCAGCGGCATGTCACAGGGCGGTGATAGCGGCTCATTGGTGCTGGAGGAGACGACGCTGAACGCAGTCGGCCTCTTATTTGCGGGGTCCGCTGTGGCCAGCATCATAACGCCCATTGACCGCGTGCTAAATACGCTTGGCGTGCGCTTTTGATGTCACTCAGGGCGAATTAATGCGTTGCTTGCCTGACATTTGCGCCGTGTAGTAGTATCATTGCTCGACTACCCTGTTAGCAGTTGCCAATTAAACGCATCACACGTGTAGGGGCGCGGCTTGCTGCGTCCGCCACGAAAAAACTACTGCGCGGTGCTAGCCAAAAGCCTACCCCTACACAAAATAAATCTAAACGCAAACCAGCAATAGCTTTAAGGACAAATAAACCGTGAGTAAAACAACACGCACCACGCTCAGCAACGGGCTTACTGTGATCCTGCGTGAAGCGCACGCCGCACCAGTCATTAGCTGGTGGGTGGCCTATCGCATCGGCAGCCGCAATGAGCGTAGCGGCCAAACCGGAATCTCGCACTGGGTTGAGCACATGATGTTCAAGGGCACGGACGAATTTCCGGCAGGGATGCTCGACCGCAAGATTGATCGCGTGGGTGGCCAGTGGAATGCCTTCACCAGCACCGATTTCACCATGTATTTCGAGACGCTACCCGCCGAACACGTTGAACTAGCCATGCGTGCCGAAGCTGACCGCATGATTAATGCCCAGTTCGACCCCGACGAGACCGAAAGCGAACGCACGGTGATTATCTCCGAGCGGGGCATGATCGAAAATCAGCCGACTTTCTGGCTAGGCGAAGCCATGCGTGCAACCGCCTTCCGTGTGCATGGCTATCACCATGAGATTATCGGGGATACAGCCGACCTGCACAGCATCACCCGCGATGACCTCTATGAGCACTATCGCAAGCACTATACGCCCAGCAATGCCTCCATTGTGGCCGTTGGTGCGTTCGATACGGACGAGATGCTGAAGAAAATCGAAGCGATCTATGGCGACATCCCCGACCAGGGCGAACCACAGCTTTTCGTGCGTGCAGAACCGCCGCAGATCGGTGAGCGCCGCATCACCGTCGAGCGCCCCGGCACAACAGCCTTCGTGCGCGTGGCGCAGCGCGTACCGCAAGCCACACACGACGACTGGTTCAAGCTGGAAATCCTCGATAGCGTACTGACTGGCCCCGGCGGGGGTGTGGATAATAAGACCAGCCGCTTGTATCAGGCATTGGTAAAGACGGGCGTCGCTGCGGGCATCTCTGGCGGCTTGCAG
>DAOTTW010000217.1:0-1850 GCA_034437615.1 Anaerolineae bacterium
CGCACGCGCCCGATGCTGAAATGTTCGCCTGTGACCGGATGCGCCACGCTGACCTCAGCATGGGCCAGCCGCAATTCATTGACTGTCGGGTGAATCAGGCCGTAACCGCGCATACTGGCATAGCCCAGCGCCAGCGTGCCGCCTGTATCCGAACGGGCCAACGCTTGCAAGCGCTGTGAGCGCGGTGCAGGCGTCTTGAGCGCAGCGCGGGTGATGTCGGGGATGCTTGCCGGGTCGGTTTCGTCGGCTTTGATGCTGGGTAATAGGCCCTGCGCACGCTGCCAATCGGCCACCAACGGATAGCTGCGCGGTGCGGCTTGTTCTGCTGCTGTGACCTGTTCGCGTTGGGGTGGCGTGTCGCTACCCAACACCTCTAAATTCAGCACGCGATGGCTGTAATCCAGTGATGGCCCTAACACCTGACCGCCGGGGATGTCCTTGAAAGCCGCAGAGATGCGGCGCACGGTCAGCATGTCGTCCATCGTCAGCGGTTTGGCGTAGGCCAGGCGCGGTTGTGTGCTGCGATAAGCACGCAGCAGCAGCACGGCCTCATAGATGTCACCGCCGGATTGGGCGATGGCTAAAGCCGCCAGTTCGGGCGCATACAACGACCCCTCGCCCATGACGCGATCCACTAGATACGGCATGGTATCCAGAATCGTCTGCACGGTTTCGCGTGTGACCATGCCTTTCAGGTCATGATACAGCTTTTCGCTTTCCTGGATGGCGTGCTCGCCGCCTTTGGTCGCTACGTAGGCCATGATAATTACGTCCTGTCAACCCGTGTTGTGCGCGGCAAGCCAACGACCTGCACGCCATCTACGAAGTACACATCCCAGCCACGCGGATAGCGATTGGCAGCAGCGCGTAAATCCCAGAAGGCCGCCGGGATGCCGTCAAGCTGCACGGTCTGCGTCGTGCCTGCCGGGATGCCGGGGCCGCTAAGCGTCAACGTCTGCCCCTGGCCCAGCGTGCAGGTGATAATCAGCGTCGCGCCCTCGTCAGGATACATCAGCGTGCCGATAGTGGCCTGCTTGATTGTCGCCAGCGCTGTTTCATCCAACCCATCGCGATAGAAATGATAGGCGGCGCGTTCCGGCTCGCTTGCGCGTGCGCCATTGCGCGAAAAATGCGCGTGCAGGTCGTCGGCTGGCGTGTAATAGGCTGTCTCGATGTCCAGCAGTGTATCCGCGATGGCTGCAAAGGCGGCATCAGTCGGCAAGGTCTGCACGCTACCGGGGTAGCTGAGCGCATTCAAGAGCGCCATGAAAGTATCGCGTGTCAGGGCTTCGTCAGATGTGTAAATAGGATGGGTCACTAAAACGTCTCCATCTCGACGCGGGTCGCTTCGACTTTGCGCAATAGCTCGTCGTCGGCGGCGGCTTGGGCCTGCTGCTGTTCGTGCAAGAAGCGCTCGATCTCAGCGGTCAGCACGCCTGACGCATACGCCGCATCCAGCACAGCCACGCCCATCGCAAACAGCAGATCACGCCCCAGCACCATGCCGTAGCCCTGCGTGCCATCGCTAAGCTGAATATGCGCCTCAGCGACCAGCACCTCGCCCAGGTGAAAGCGCGTGCCATGACTGCTATCGGTGTAGGGCAGCATGACTAATCCGGTTTGATTCTTGAGTACCTGCACGTCACCAAGCTGCTCTAAAGCATATTCGGCAAGCGTCGTCACGGCCTCGCCGTGGGTGTGCGTCAGGATGCTGAGGGCGTCTGTACGTGAAAATGTCGCTGTCATCGACCTGGCTCTCATGGCTTATATTGGCACGCCTGAGCATATCGAGTGTCCGGCGGCATGTCCAGTCAGGATGCAGCAGAAGCTACATTAAGCTTTGGGGTATA
>DAOTTW010000218.1:0-2304 GCA_034437615.1 Anaerolineae bacterium
GTCCACCAATCACCTCAAAATGGCTTTCCGCGCTTTTACGCATCAATGCTTCGTCGCTGATGCCTGTCGTTGCTGTGTTTTGTGTGATTTCGGCTTGTTCGGTCATGACAACACCTCAAATGCTACAGTTCATCACGGGTTTGCAGAAAGAAGGCACGGCGCAGGTTCGGCAGCGTATAATCGAAGCCGCAGGCCTGAAAAAAGCCATCCTCAGCGGAAATGGCCATGACTTCATAAATGCCTGCTTCGTGTGCACGCTCCACACACGCTTGCACCAGCCGTTTGCCGACGCCCTGACCGCGTGCCTGCGCCGAGACGCCCAGACTGCGGATTTCGGCCAGCTTCTTGCTATAGATTTCCAGCGCGGCACACCCCACCAGCACGCCGTCTATCTCTGCCACGAAAAAGCTATCGAGCAAACCCTGCAATTCATCCAATGTACGCGGCAGCAGGTGGCCCGTATCCACGAAGTGCTGTATGAGTTGGCGTAATTCCGGCAGGTCGGCATGGCGGGCCTGGCGGATGGTGACGGATGTGCTTACGGGCTGTGTCTGCGCCATAGGTAAAAATCCCCTAGTTTGGTTTCGCGTTCGTAATTGGCCATCACGAAGTTGATAAAGTGCGTATATTCCAATGATAGCGTATTTGAATCTTCGCTGCGCCCCGTAACCCAGGGCATATAATCCGCTTGCAGTAGCAGTACATAGGGCGGCATCGCTGCCCATAGCTGATCGACGTTTTCCTGCCGCCACGCCTCCGGGTACCAGTCAGCCACCAGCGGGAATTGCGCCTGAAAGCGCGTTGCCGGACGCCAATTGCCCATGTAATACACTTCTGGCCGGAAACCCCAGATGTACAGCGTGTCCGTTGGCGCGACGCGCTCTTGCAGGTAATGCACCACCTGTAACGACTGCCCCGGCTTTACGTCGTTGGCCTGAAAGCGTGCAAAATATTCGACGCGGCTTTCCTGCCCTGTGATGTATGGCCACGCTCGCGCCCAGGTGCTATTCGCCAGGATCAGCAGCAGGCCGACTGCACTTAAGCCAATTATGGCTACTGTCGTGTTGTGTAGGGACGCGCTGCTGTGCGCTCGCTGTTCGAGGTCACGGTTTGCCAACTGTTTCATTTGCAGCTTCATTTGCGTGATGCGATCCAGGCTATCCGCACCCAGCAGCGCCAGCGCAGGCAACAGCGGCAGCCAGTGCGTATCGAAGCCCTTCGCCTGCACCAGGGCGAAGGCCAGCGCCGCAATCAGCCAGAAGAGGATCAGCCGCCAGTTGCGTTGTTTCGTCGGTGGGTCGTTTCCATCGTGCGTATATACATCGGCAATAGATAGCAACGGCCACAGCGCGGCCAACAGCAGCAACGGCCCCCAATGCCACCAGCGAAACAGCAGGTAATTGTGCATGGATGCGATGAACGTCGCAAAATCGTAGCCCTGTGCGTTGTAGGCGGCTGTCCCCTGCGCAACGATCAGCATTTCATCCACCATGCCCAGCGACCAGAAATACAGCAGCAACGTGCCACCCGTCAGCAGGCCCCCACAGGCAAACGCGACTGCCTCACGCACAGGGAAGGCACGCCGCGCCAGCATTTGATTGAGCACCAGCGCCAGCACGAAAAGCGCATAATAATGCTTAAACCACAGGATCAGGCCACACAGCGCCCCCGTCAGCAACGACCACACCAGCGCCCGCCGACTCGCACGCTTGGCATCCTGCGCCATGAACGCCGCCACCACCGCCAGCGACATCGGCAGCGTAATCAGCGAATCGCTTTGCGTCAGGCTGGCGAAGGTCTCTGTGAAGTAAAAGACGCCGAATAGCAGCACCGCCCACGCCCCCACGCGCCGATTCGCCAAGCGCACGCCGAGCCAATATAACGCCAGCGCCGTCACCGGAAACGCCAGAAAGTCCAGAGCGCGTAAGGCCCAGGTACCATCCCCGAACGTGCTGATGGCGAAAGCGTAAACGTAGTAAATCGGCGGCGGCTTGATGTCCCACATATCAATATAGGGGCTGCCGCCATTCAGGATGCTGCGCCCGATGTTGGCATACATCCCCTGATCGCGCCCCATCGGATAGGTGAGCACAGGTAGCGCAACCAGCATAACGGCCATTACTGCCAGCAAAAACCAGCCATGCGAGCGTATTTTAGCCATCGCTGATTATATTCCTCGCGTGCAGCGCATCCGCCAGCACACGCGCCGTCACCCGATGCCCGCTTGGGTTCCAGTGGCCATCCTCGATGTAATACAGCGCGTCATACGGGCGCACATCTAACGGCGCGGCATAGGCTTCATAG
>DAOTTW010000219.1:0-5649 GCA_034437615.1 Anaerolineae bacterium
AGCGGAGTTGTCATGATGCTTTCTTTGGCAATTCACGAGTTTCAGTTCCCCGTAGGGATTGGGCAGTCTCACGACCCTTGTTTGACTCCACTTTTATATCGTACCCGTATCGGGTCAAATACGCAACCCTGCGCATCGACTTAAAAATCTTCCGGGCATTACAAAAAAGAAACCAAAAACGGTGGTTTTCGGCCTGTGGCGGCCGCGTTGAGGGGTGAAAAAAGCGGGGTGAAAGTCGCTGGCACGGTGCAAAATCGGGTCAAATGCGCTTTTTCCGGCCTCGTGTCACGTTTTGGGGTGGGTCACCATGCCATGTCACAGGTTGTATAATAGCGCAGCAAGCAACGGAAAGGGGATAATCGTATGTTGGATTTGGTGCAGATGTTGGCAGGGCGCACGCATCGCGATCTGGAACTGATCGCCCGCGCTCACAAGCTGGATTTCACGCGGCGTAAGTCAAAGGCCAGCGGCTTAGCATCTCTGACACAAGCCTTGCTGCAGGACGGGGCCTACCAACAGGCGCTCAAGCGCTTGACTCCAGGGCAGCTTGCGGCATTGCAGGCGCTCGACCTCGCCGGGGGCTGGTTGCCGCTGCCGTTATTCACGCATTATTTTGGCGAGATGCGCCCCTATAAACCCTGGCGACTCGGTTCCCCGCTCCATAATGATAATGGAGCGGGGCAGAGGGGTGAGGTGCGGCATCCCTGGCGCTACCCGGCCTCGGATGCGGAGCGGCTGTATCACCTGGGCTTTGTGTTCATCCGCGATGGTGAAATGGTCGGCCTGGTGGCAGAGGCACAAGCCATACTGCCACCCCCGGACGCACCACAGGCAGAAGCCGCTACACAGGAGGCGTCAAGCGCTATTATCTTGCCAGTGGGTCGGGCGGCTCATGGGCGAGATGGCCTGTTACGGGATGTGGCGGCCTTGCTGGGTGTGCTGTTGCGTGTGGATGCGGCGGCTGTACATGGTCGGTGGCTATCGCTGAGCGTGCTGTGTGAGGTCAACGCGGCGTTGCTGGTGCCGGATGACCTGAGTGCGGCGCGGTCGGAGTTGCAGACGGGACGTTTGCGCTGGTTGCATTATCTGGCGCAGGTATCCGGCTTGTTGAGCGTGCAGGGTGGCGTCTACAAGCCAACGGCTGCGGCGTGGCGCTGGCTGGCTGCGCCGCCGGATGTGCAGTGGTCGTGCCTGATGCAAGCCGTTGAGCGCGATTTAGAGCAAGTCCGCGCTCCGCGCCTGTGGGATACGTTTCGCTTGCCATCGGTACAGGCGCGCACCTGGTCTGTCGTGCGTCACACGCTGGATAGCCTGGAGTCAAGCGCGGTCTACAAGGTAAAAGACGTGCTGGCAGCGCTTAAGCCGTATCTGCTGCCCGATACCCGCGCCAATATCGCCTACCTATTGCGGGATGCCTTCGCGTGGTCGGGTGTGCTGTTGCTGTCGCGGGGCCGTGTATACGTGCATTGGCAGGTCAATGACGCTATCCCTCTCAATCCCCCGGCGTGCGATGTCTACGCGCACCTCCCAAAAGGTGAGGGCCAAGAAGCGGCAGATAGCGCTTTGCGTCTGGATTTGCCGCTCACGGCGTCGGCGGCGTTGGTCACGTTGCTCTCGTTTGCGACGGTGCAGGCCAATCAGGTGGTCATCAACGCTGAGGCGATGCGACAAGCGGTTAAGCAGGGTCTCAGCGATACGGAGGTCATCGCCACGCTAAATAGCCTACGCTCCGAACCGCTATCGGCTGCCGCACAACAGCAGATCAGCGCCTGGGTGCAAGCTGCGCAACGCCTGACGCTCAAGCCTGTGTTGGTGCTATCATCACCGGATGCCGAGACCATTGAACAGGTGCGCTCGGATTGGCGGCTGGCGGGTCACTTCGCAGAACGGTTATCAGCGCGGCATCTCGCCGTATACGCAGAAGACGCCGACAAGCTGCTAAGCCGCTTGCAACGCCGCGATATTGACGTTACATCATTCGTCGCCGCACAGCATCCGCGCCGCATCACCGACGAGATCAACAGCGACATGGCGGATTATCTGTTGCTGGCCGTGCGCGCCTATCAGAAGCTACATAGCCGCCTGAACGCCTCCGTGCGCATCCCCAAAGCGCTAACGGCATGGCTGAGCGACCTTGCCAACGATCCAGCAGCGATGGAAGCCAGCGCAGATGAACTGGTCAGCGCGGTGCAGAAGCAGGTCGCGCCCATTGGCTACGACAGCGGCGTACAGGACGCAGCCAGCATCCGACGCTGGTTAACGCTGGCGTGGCGTCGCCAGCAGCCCGTCACCATCGACTACTTCAGCCCGTATTATGACGGTCAGACCACGCGCACCATCCGCATACAGGAAATCGAGGACGATGGCGACGTGGTCTACATCTACGCGCATTGTGAAAGGGCAGGCCGTGACCTGACCTTTCGGCTGGATCGCGTCCAGCGCGTGCATGATCTGCTTGCGCCGGACGTGGCGGTTTAGCGCTTGCGTTCGCTCAGCAGGTAGGGGTGTGCGCTGAACAGGCGCGTCAACCAGTGGATCAGACGATAGCGGTTGCCGTAGCGATCCGGCGTCAGATGCAGTGCCTGCGTGAACTTCGTGAAGATGTGCGACATATGCTCTGCGACGACAACGGGTTCGATGCTTAGCTCGGCGGCGATTTCCGGGTTGGTCAGGCCGTATGCCGCCAACAGTGCGACATCCTGCTGGCGCGGCGTCAGGTCTTTGTAGAATGCCAGCACAATTTGCAGTTGTTGTTCGGGTGTGTCAGCATTTTGCAGCAGATAACGCAGTAGCATCTCGGCCTGTACGCTGCTCTGTGCGTAATGCCGCAGGCAGGCCAGCAAAGCGAAGCGCTCCACATCTTCAGCCGCATTCAGCCAGCGCAGCATCTGCGCCAAAGCCTGCTCGATGTGCGTATTCAGCAACAGATGCACATCATGCAGATAATCGCGCAACAATTGAGCAACCAGCAGCCAGTAATCAACGTGTTCGTGTCCGCTGTGTTCGTGCAGCATGGCGCGTAACCGCTGCCATTCATCGTGGGCAAAACGCGGCACACTGGTTACAATCACCTGCAAACCCTGCACAAACGATAGCTTCAGTAGCGCATCACAGTCTTTTGGTTGCGCTGCATCGAGTACGAAGGGCGGTTGTGCGTCCTGCGTGAAAAAGTCCGTCCAGTTCCAGTGGTGCTGTAACAGGTTGTATCTCATGTGGTACTCCTCTTTGGGTCAAGATCGGAGCACCTGGCGCCAGATGCGACTGCGTGTCAGACACCATTACAGTAGGGTGTGTGCAATCCACATAAAAGCACGTTCGCGATCCAGAAAAATGGATTTGAAAGTCAATGAGATGGATTTAGCCAACAAACAAGTCACATTTCACAAGCCGACACAGATCAGCAACGGCCTAAATGAAGGCATTCGGGCACTGGCTGAGCGCTATAACGGCAACATTCAGGCCGCGACGGAGCATTGTCTTGAACGAGTCGCCAACCTGACCGAAGCCCGCCTGACACGCAGTCGCGCTAAAAATCCGCCGCGTTCAACCCGCGATGGTGCGTCGCTCATGACGTTATTATGGGTGCTGCTGGTGGATGGCTTGCAACCACAGCGTCAACCGCAGGCCGTGCGTGAGTGGTTGCGCGAGATGTTCGACGCAACAGATTTGCTTGAGCAGCCCTTGAACGAGGACAATTTGCCGACACTGGTCACAACGTTTACGCAATCGCTGGCCTTCAACGATGCTTCAGATCAACCAACACCTGAGATAATCCACAACACGCTGATGCGAGTATGGTCAGCCACCACCGCAAGCGACCCGAATCCACGCATATTGCCGACCCTCAATCGTCTGTTTGTCGGTCGCGAGGCCGACACCACAGCCTTGCATGAACGGCTTGGCGTTATGGATAAGTCGCGGCGGCAAGCCCTGACTATCGTGCGGGGTTGGCCCGGTGTCGGCAAAACAGCCCTGATTAACAACATCGTCTACGATGAAGCGGTCAAAAGCGCCTTTACGCAGGGCGTGCTATGGGATAGCCTGGGCAAGAATGGCGATGTGCTGGCGACGCTACGCAGTTGGGCCAGGCAACTCGGTGCGTTGCATCTGTTACAGCTTCAATCGCTGCGCGATTTCAAGTGCTTGCTGTTGGTAAGCTAGCGCCTGCTCATATTGACGCGCATCGAATAGCACGAGGCCAATCAAACCACACTGTCGGCCCTCACCATGCGCATCCTCCAAGTCTCGTGCAATTTTCAGAGTGTGCAGATGGCAATTGTAAGCTGTTTGCAGGTCACCTAACATCCGCGAGACATAACCGAGGCCACCGTAGGCTTGTTGCTCGTAATCGCGATGACCGATGGCTTGACTCAGCCCAAGCATATTGCGATAGCAAACAAGGCTGTTTTTATAGTCACCGAGCACACCGAAAATTGTCGCCATGCGGCTGTATTCAAGGATTTGCTCCGGCATATTGCCTAATTTCTCGAATGTCTCCAAAGAGCGTTGGTGCAGCGCCAGTGCTTCATTGTAGCGCCCATGCAACTGCATCGTCGCGCCTTGATTACCACAGGCTTGCGCGATCATTTGCCAATCGCCCAAAGCCTCCGCGATTTCGAGGGCTTCCCTGTGGCACGCGAGCGCTTCGATAACACGTTCCAACTGACTGAGCACGTTACCCATATTGTCCAGCGTATGGGCCATCGAACGTTGATCGCCAACCTGCCGATGACACTGTAGCGCTTGCTCATACTTCTCATATGCCTTTTGGTTCTCGTCCTGTTGCGCATACAAAGTACCCAGATTACCCAACCACTGACCTGTACGCCGTATGTCGCGTAACTCGGTCGCGATCTTTAAAGCTTGTGCAAGTTGGTATGTTGCCGCATCGTACCGACTTGCAGCCAGATAAACGTTACCGAGGTTGCCGTGCCACAGACCCTGCAATTCCGTGTCATCCAGTTCGCCTGCCAATGTGAGCGCACGTTGTAAGCAGTCCTCTGAGCGTTCCAGCTCACCAAGTTTGCGCGCTACGATTCCGAGGTTGCCATAATGCACGCATTCTGCCCGGTGTAATTTCAACCTTTGTGCTGCTGATAGTGCATCCATTAGCCATTGCTGATAGCGCTGAGGTGGCAGACGTAGCAAAAACAAATCCGCACCCCAATCCGCGAAGTCTTCGACCAGTTGAGCCGCTTCATCGTCATTTACCGCAGTCGATGTAGCCCAGGTATGTGCCTGTTCAATCTGTGGGAATTCCTCATCGAAGGCAGCTACCGCAGGACCAACCCGTTCACCGCCCAGGATATACTGGATGTTCATGTCGTTGAGCGATGCCAGATAGTGTCGGGCGTGCTTTTTGGCTAGTACCTCGCGTAGCGTCATGTCATTTACTCATTAAGTTTCACAACTGTTTCTATGATAGCAGCAAAACGCCAAAATGTGTTTGAGCGACTTCTGGTGTGCTTTTGCAGCGTATTCGTGCGATTTAAGGGTCAGCACCCAGGCGTAATTACACATCCTGGGCTATACTTAAATCAAACACGAGACTATCCATATAGCATTACAGGAGTAGCAGCATGGCAGAGTACCAGTATGTACTCGTCGCCGTTGAGACTGCCGGGATACAATCCTACATCTTCGCCAGCA
>DAOTTW010000220.1:0-11548 GCA_034437615.1 Anaerolineae bacterium
TGACAAACATCCTTCGCACACCCGTAACGACTCAGCCAGGCCCATTTTGCCCGCGACTCAGCCCTCACCCCCTCAATCTTTACAGGGGTAGGTATTTCGGTGGACGTGCCATTGCACGTCCCTACACAACCGCTGTGAACCGTAGGGACACCCAATGGGGTGTCCGGGGCGGCGTCAGCCGCCATAAAATACGGTCAAACATCAAATACCTACCCCTGAGAAGGGGTTTGGGGTGAGGGCTGAGTCGTTACAAAAATTCACGGGGTCGTCGCGTTATTTAGCTGATGTTAACTCAGTCGCGCTATCATCTACGTTACCCACACATGGCAACAGCATGAGCCACAGCAACAGGTGTGGCATGACCCAGACTTGAGGCCCAACCCTAGCCTATGATTAACACAAAAACACTCTACACACTGGAATACCCGAAAATCCTCTCGCAGCTAGCGCAACTGACCTCATTTGCTGCGGGGCGCGAACTCGCGGAAGAACTGCTGCCCTCAACGGACCTGGACGAAGCACGCTCCTGGCAGCGTGAAACCGCCGAAGCGCTGGATATGCTGGAAAAGCAGAGCCAGATGAACCTATCCGGCGCACGCGATGTACGCGATGTCGCCATCAATGCACAGCGCGGCGTGGTGATTGACCCCGGCGTACTGCTGGACATCCGCTATACGCTGCGGCGTGCAGCCGTGCTCAAGCGCAGCCTGGCCAAGCAAAAAGGCCAATACCCGCTGCTGGCAGAAATCGCTGACGAAATGCTGGATTGTCAAACGCTACAGGACAGCATCGCCAACGCCATCAACGACAACGCCGAAGTGAAAGACACCGCCAGCCCGCGCCTCGCTGTCATCCGGCGTGACCTCAAAATCGCCTTCGAGCGTCTACAGAGCAAGCTCAACCGCATCATCACGAACAAGAACAACCAGAATTTGCTGCAAGATGCGATGATTACCATGCGCAGCGGGCGCTATGTCGTGCCGCTCAAGGCCGAGCACAAGGGCAAAATCAAGGGCGTCACGCACGATACCTCGTCATCCGGCGCGACCCTCTTCATCGAGCCGCTGGAAACCGTCGAACTCAACAATGAATGGCGCGAGCTGCAAATCCAGGAAGAAAAAGAGATCCGCCGCATCCTCGCCGCCCTGACGGATGAAGTGGGCGCAAATAGTGAGGACATCGTGCGCGATGTGGAAATTCTCGGCTATCTGGATTTCACGCAGGCCAAAGCCGAATACGCGCTGAAGCTCAACGCTGCCATGCCACGCCTGCTGCCCTTCAACCAGAAGAAAAAGGGCCACCCGCAGCACCCCGGCAGCAGCGTCTATCTGAAATCGGCGCGGCACCCCCTGCTGATGGGCGATGTGGTGCCCATTGATGTCGAGTTCGATACCAGCACATGGGTACTGGTCGTCACTGGCCCCAACACAGGCGGTAAGACCGTCGCGCTAAAGACCGTCGGGCTGCTCTCGCTGATGGCGCAATCGGGCCTACACCTGCCCGCCGAAGAAGCCGAACTGTCGGTATTTGAGGGCATCTACAGCGATATTGGCGACGAACAAAGCATTGAGCAGTCGCTATCGACGTTCTCATCGCATATGACCAACATTATCGCCATCCTCAAGGAATGCGATGACCGCTCGCTGGTGATTCTGGATGAGGTCGGCGCAGGCACAGACCCGGCAGAGGGGTCAGCGTTGGCGCGTGCCCTGCTGAATCGGCTGCTCAATATGCAGGTGACGACGATGGTCAGCACGCACCACCCCGAACTGAAGATTTACGCCGTCGAGACGCCCGGTGTGCGCAATGCCAGCGTCGAATTCAACCTGGAAACGCTCGCGCCCACGTACCGCCTGATTATCGGCTTGCCGGGGCGCTCGAATGCGCTGGCCATTGCCTCACGCCTGGGGCTGGATGCCGGCATTATCGACCAGGCGAAAGGCATGGTGGCCACAGAAGACCTCATCGCCGACGACCTGCTAGACGAAATCCAGCGCACCCGTAAACAAATCAGCGACGAAAGCGAGACGATCGCCAGCCTGCGCACAGAATTACAAGCACAACGCGATAACCTGCAAGCACGCCTCGATAAAATCGAGGATGAACGCCGCGATGTCGTGCGTGCTGCCCGCCGCAACGCTGAAGAAGAGCTTGAGGATTTCCGCAAGCAACTCAAGAAGATGCAGAGCGAAATGAAGGTCGCCGGGATGCCGCTGGAGAAAATTCAGGCGTTGCAGACCAGCGCTAACAAAATGCAATCGTGGACGCAAGGCCCGATAGATGAGGGCGAGGTCGAGCAAATTGCGACTGATGACTGGAAGCCCAAGCTGGGCGATACGGTCTATCTGGATTCGCTCAACGCCGAGGGCACAATTGTCGAGATGGACGCCAAAGCCGCCCAGGTGCAGGTCGGCACCCTGCGCGTGCGTGCTAAATACAGCGAACTGCGCAAGCGCAACCGCAGCGAACGCCGTGTGGCAGAGCGCGGCCACAAACGCGAATACGAACCATCCGATGCGCCAGCGCCGCAGGTCAGTTCACCAGGCATGGAGCTGGATTTGCGCGGCCAGCGCGTCGAAGAAGCGCTAGAAGA
The DNA here is from genome assembly GCA_034437615.1 of Anaerolineae bacterium. Lineage (GTDB taxonomy): Bacteria > Chloroflexota > Anaerolineae > Aggregatilineales > Phototrophicaceae > DAOTTW01. The sequence goes on from DAOTTW010000220.1 coordinate 2,594, forward strand.
GCTAGACCGCTACATTGATGCGGCTTATCTATCCGGCTTACCGTTCGGGCGCATCATTCATGGCAAGGGCACCGGGCGCTTGCGGCAGGCCGTGCGTGATTACCTGATGCAACATGCGCTCGTTAGCAAGGTCACTGGTGCCGAAGCCAACGAAGGCGGCGCGGGCGTCACCATCGTGCATATGGTGCCCACAACGTAAGCCCGTCAAAACGCAAATTTGCTCGTAATCTCCTCGCCGGGGTGCAGGTAGCGCACGCGCACCACCATGCGCCCCAGCCGCAGTTCATCCCCATTACGCAACACCCGTATCTCCTTCGGGTGGATGCGTTGCCCATTGATGAACGTACCGTTCGCGCTGCCCAGGTCATACAATTGCAACGCCTGATCGTTGGATGTGTAGCGCAGCGCCATATGCAAGCGCGATACACCCAGTTCGGCGGCGTTCGCATCGGCCAAATCCACATCAGGGGCCATCACGCTGTTTTCGCTGCTGCGCCCAACGACCAATTCATGACCACGCAACTGTGGCCGCAACTCAAGCACCTGCTTGGCATCGCGCAAAATCAGCATCAACACCGAATCCATGCCAAAGTAACCGCCATCAAATAGTTCGCCCGTCGCAGATGCAAACGTGCGCGTATCGGCTGACGACGTATGCCCCTCTAGCAACTGCCCACAGGCGTAGCAAAATATATCGTTGGCGCGGTTCTTTTTAGTGCAATTGGCACAGGCTACCCAGCGCACACTTTCGGCCTCGGCCTCGCTATCTTGTGGTGTGAACGGGCGATAGGTGACTTCCTCGTATTTTGGCTCGGTGTTGGGGTCTGGCTCGAAGCGCGTGATACCGGACGCTTTGCCAGAGGATTCAGGGGCTTCAGACGGTCGCGGGGGTGGCGGCTTGATGGATTTCAGGCGCGGCTTGCCGGATGACTGATCCGCATCTGCCGCCTTTGCTGGCTTGCCCGGCGCAGAATCACGCAATTCCCAGGCCCGTAATTGGCCTGCCAACGTCTCTTTATCCTGGCGTGGCAGCGGGTCCACGAAGATTTTCAGCGCACGCAGGGCCTCTTTCGTCTCCAGGCCATTGTCACGCATACGCACATATTCGCTAAATATTTCGTCGATAATCGACATAGCTCATCACCACACAGATGCTACGCTATCAAATGTCATCAGCAGGAAGCCGTATTTTACACGCGAATGCTTACCGACGGTATTTTGCTCATGCTTCGTGCAGGTGTCAAAGGTGCGAGCGGCACGACAGATTTTGCCGCCAGATTAAGAAATAGCTAAAGTCATGTGCCATTGCTAACCATAAACGTCACAATAAAGAAACCTCTGTCGGCTAGACTGTGGAGAAATATAGCTTTATGAGCCGTTTGATCGCTAAACTATCGAATTTGTCGCTGCTGATATGCCTGACGAGCCTGCTGGCCATGCCGACCCAGGCGCAAAACGACGACCCCGACGCAGCCCCCGTCTTACAGCGCATTATAGAGCGCGGCGCGTTAATCTGCGGTGTCAACGCCAACCTGCCCGGCTTTAGCAGCGCCAGCGCAGATGGTGAATTCACAGGCTTCGATATTGACCTGTGCCGCGCTGTCGCCGTCGCTGTGCTCAACGACCCCAACGCCGTCGAATACCTGCCCCTGAACGCCGATGAGCGCAGCATCGTCTTTGCACAAGACCGCATTGATATGATGTCACGCAATACCACCTTCACCCTCAGTCGCGATACCGATTGGGGCGTCATCTTCGGCCCCACCACCTTCTATGATGGCCAGGGCATCATGACGCGCACAGCATTAGGCGTGCGCAGGCTGGAAGAATTGGACGGCGAAGCCATCTGCGTTGAATCCGGCACCACAACAGAACTCAACCTGACGGATGCCATCCGCTCCCGTGATCTGGCCATCGAGATACAGGTTTACCCTACGTCGTCCCGCTCACGAGCCGCCTACATCAGTGGCCGTTGTGCCGCCTGGACCACCGATAAGAGCGGCCTCGCCTCATTTCGCCAGCAAACCGAAGACCCATCCGAGCACGTCATCTTAGCCGAAACGCTCAGCAAGGAGCCACTCGGCCCGCTCTCACCACAGATCGACCCACAATTTGCCGAGATCATCCGCTGGACTGTGTTCGGCTTGATCCAGGCAGAGGAATTCGGCATCACCAGCGACAACATAGACGACTTCTTGCAAGACACAGATGCAGATACAGACACAAATACAAAAGAAAGCGACGACGATTACATCCGGCGCGTAGGGCCAAACGTGGCACGCTTCCTCGGCCAAGCGAATCAGGAGGCAGGCAGCTACCTGGGCATCGACAACGACTTCATGCTGAACGTGATCCGGGCGTTAGGCAATTACGGCCAGCTTTACGAACGCCACCTAACACCGCTTGGACTGGACCGCGAACGCACGCTGAATGACCTCTGGACGAACGGCGGCCTGATGTATGCGCCGCCCTTCCGTTAAACCAATGCTGATTTTTTTACGCAGTTTGTCCCAATCTAACGAAGATTTGCTGTGCAAAACAACCGACACACACACGATCATTCATAGATTGTTAAGCCCATTTTTTGACACACGCCCTGCGCCACGATACAATTTTCCTTATATGCACGCCTGTCTAGTACCAAGTAAAGCCATATCAGGCAGCGTGCACATTGTATTGACTTTAACAGTAGGAGTCCTCTAGTGAAATTACGTTTAACGCTTGTAAGCCTGTTTTTACTCGTTTTCTCTGCCGTCGCAGCTCAGGCGCAAGATGTCGAGCCTGGTCCGGTAACGCAGCGCATCGTTGATCGCGGTGAACTGATCTGCGGTGCCAACCAGAATGTCGTCGGCTTCGGTTTCGTCAACGAAGAAGGCAATTTTGAAGGCTTCGACATCGACTACTGCCGCGCAGTCGCAGCGGCTGTGCTGGGTGACGCAGATGCCGTTTCCTATCGTCCGCTGACGGGTGCCGAACGTCAGGCCGCGATTCAGTCCGGTGAAATCGACATGATGGCCCGCAACACCACCTGGACCGTCAGCCGCGATGTCACCTGGAACGCCACCTTCGGCCCCACCACCTTCTACGATGGCCAGGGCGTGATGACGCTCAACGAACTGGGCGTGACCACCATCCCTGGGCTTGACGGCTCATCCATGTGCGTGCAATCCGGCACCACCACCGAATTGAACATCACCGACTATGTGGAAGCCAACGGCCTGGACATCGAAATTCAGGTGTACCCGGATGCCAACTCAACCTGGGAAGGTTACATCAGTGGCCGCTGCGAAAGCTGGACAACCGACAAGAGCGGCTTGGCTTCCTTCCGCTTGCGTGCTGATGACCCCGGTGCCCACGTCATCCTCGCCGAGACCATCTCGAAGGAGCCACTCGGCCCGCTATCCCCGCAACAGGACGAACAGTTCGCTGAGGTCGTGCGCTGGGTGACCTTCGGCATCGTTCAGGCAGAAGAATTCGGCATCAACAGCGAAAACATCGGTGAATTCCTGCCAGCAGAGGACGAAAGCGACGACGACTACATCAGCCGCGTCGGGCCAAGCGTCGCACGCTTCCTGGGTCAAGGCAATCAGGAGGCTGGTAGCTTCCTCGGCATCGACAACGACTTCATGGTGAACGTCATCAGTGCAGTCGGCAACTACGGCGAAATCTACGAGCGTCACCTGACGCCCCTGGGCCTGGAACGCGCTGGTTCGCCCAACGCCCTCTGGACCGAAGGCGGCCTGCTGTACGCACCGCCCTTCCGTTAAAGAGCCACGCGGCTAACGCCGCCCCGGACGCCAGCAATGGCGTCCCTACGACCCACAGTGGTCACGTAGGGACGCGGCTTGCTGCGTCCGCTGTGAAAACCGTGAAAACCATAAAAACCGTGAAAACCGTGAAAACCGTGAAAAGCGAAGTAGCGCTATGCCCGCGAATAACAAGCAACCACGCAAAAACAGTCCGTCATCTTCGGCATCGCCATTTTCCCTCTCGCTAGCCAATATCCTGAACGATGAGCGCGTGCTGTTGGTCATCGCGCAAATTGTGTTCGTGATGGTGCTGGTCGGGCTTTTTTCAATCTTGTGGATCAACATCGGCAACACCATGTCTGATCGCGGGCTGACCATAAACTTCAGTGCCTTTCAAAGCCGCGCCGGTTTCGGCATCGCGGATTCGCCAGAGTGGTATAGCTCGAATAGCACCTACGGCGAAGCCTTCAGCGTCGGCGTGATTAACACCTTGCGCGTCGTGCTGTTGGGCTTGGTCGGCGCGACGGTGCTCGGCGTGTTCATCGGCATCCTGCTATTAAGCCGCAACTGGCTCATCAAGACGATTTCCCGCGTCTACGTCGAGATTTTGCGCAACACCCCCCTGCTGGTACAGCTTTTCTTCTGGTATTTCGTCGTGCTGCTCAGCCTGCCCACCTACCAGGAATCCATAGCCGTACCACAAGAGGGCTTCGTACTGTTCCCGCTGCGCTGGCTTGTGTACGTCCTCTTGCTTATCGCAGTGTTTCTCGCCATGCGCCGCAGCAAATTTTCAAATCTGCTCAGCATTGGGGCTGTGCTTGGCTTCGCTTGCTGGGAATTTCTGGTCGCGCCACAGCTCGCGGGCGGTGACCCCGGCCCGGTTATTATAGTGGCGGCAATTGCCGTACTGGTGATCTTCATCATACCAAACGCACGCTTGCGCACGCTGGCCTTCGGCTTCGCCATTTTGATGCTAGGCCAGTTCGTCGCGTCATTCCTGTTCCACGTGCTCTACATCTTCAACTGGATGCAATTCCCGCAGCATCTCGGCCTGGAGGTCTACCCGGTCATGTTCCTGAATGTGAAGGGCATCACACTGCCGGAGTTCATCCTGACCGAGCGCTTTGCGATCTGGGCAGCTTTCGTGGTCATCGGCATTGTGCTGGCGCGGCGCATCTGGGTGCACTCCGGCTTCGTCACCGAGGCGACGGGCAAGCCCATCCCCCGCACCCTGTACGCATCGCTGGCCATCGTCGGCGTCAGCGTCGGCGGTTGGCTGATCGTCAGCGCAGGCGGCACCCCGGAGACCATCACCATCGGCGGCGACGACGCCGAGACCTATACATACGCCGAAGCCATTGCGGGCGACGGCGATAGCCTCTGGTTTGAAGGTGACGACATCCTGACCGTTGATGAGGCGCAGCGCTATGTCACAGACCCGGTGATTATCGCGCATCCGGTGACAGGGCGCTTCCGCTTCGAGGTCGGTAGTGTCATCTCGCCCGAATACACCGCGCTGTTGATCGGCCTGATTGTGTATACGTCGGCCTTCATCGCGGAAATCGTGCGTGCAGGCATTCAGGCGGTGCCCTACGGCCAGATTGAGGCGTCGCGCGCGCTGGGGCTATCCGGTGGTCAAACGCTGACGCAAATCATACTGCCGCAGGCGTTACGGGTGATTATCCCACCGATGGGCAACCAATACCTGAATCTCGCAAAAAATTCGACGTTGGCCGTCGCCATCGCCTTCTCAGATACCTACCAGATCGGCACCACGATCATGAACCAATCCGGCCAATCGTTAGCGGGCTTCACGATTATCTTCTTCGTGTATATCTCGTTGAGCCTGACCATTTCCTTCTTTATGAACATCGTTAATTCACGCTTTCAACTGGTCACACGTTAAGGGGGCGTCATGAGCGATAACGACAACAACAACCCGCCACGCGACGACGCACCACAGCAACGGCGCGACGATGCACCCGTCATCATCAATTACGATGCACCAGCCACCAAGAAGCCGCCCTTGCTGGAAGTCGGCGCGCTGGCGTGGATTCGCAAAAACCTATTCAACACCCCCCTGGATATTTTCCTGACGCTCCTGGGCCTGCTGCTGGCAATCAGCTTTCTTAGCTCGTTCTTGACGTGGGCCATCCAGGAGGCGAACTGGTTCGCCATCACCTTTAACTTCCGCCGCTTCATGGTGGATCGCTTCCCGGTGGAGCAAGAGGGTCGTCTGATCTTCTTGATGCTGTTCATCGCAGCAGCAGTCGGCACGACACTGGCAGCATATGCACGACGCATCTCGCCATTCACGATTGGCGTTTCGCTAGCGGTCCTGCTGCCGATTTTCCTGCTGCCGTTGATCGTGCGTCCGTTCGTGCCGCTGCCGGATGCCTACATGGTCGCTAGCAACGTGCCGATTGTCTCCGGTACGCAGGAAGAAGACCCCATAGAGCAGCTAGCCTTCATCGGCGCAGGTGGCGAACAGATCACCTTTGAATTAGCCGACGCCGCCGAGAGTGATGTCGCGCTCAGCCAACTGACGGGCTTCATGGACGACGGTTCCAATGTGTTGCGCAACGCCGCAGGCAACCAGCTAGAAAGAGCACAAACAGCCGAGCGCATTCAGGCCATTCTGCGCCTCGACGCAGCCGTATCAGACGTGGCCGACGAAAGCAGCACTAGCGATACGGTCATCCCAAGCGGCATCACACGCACATTGACGCGCAACGAACGCGAACGCCTGCAAGCTGAACTCGAAGCTGTGACCTACACGCCGCCAGAAGCAGACGCCGAACGCATCGCACAGATTCAGCAAAGCCTTGCAGCAGACGCCGACGCAGCCCTCACCGACGACGAACGCGCAGCGCTTCAGGCCGAGCTTGAGCAGCTACAGCAACCGACGCCCATTAAGCATGTCTACGACCTGAATCAGCAAACCGTGACGCTGCAAATCCTGGACCGTGACCTGCAACCCATCGCTGAAGCGCAAACGCTGGCAGCAGGCGCTTCGGTCAGCTTCACGTTGCCGCAAGATGGCTGGTATGTGCTGGATAAACGCGCCGCCGACCCCGAAACAGATACCGTCACGCTGCTAGCCGTCAACGGCATTTACCCCATCTTCGCAGGCAGCCAGCAGTTCAGCCGCGCTACGGATGGCTTCAGCGTCACTGGGGCCATCCCCGAAGTGCAGGTCGATGGCGAGGGCGAAGCACTGCCCTACAACGCCGTTATCGACAGTCAATTTCGCGGTAAACGCTCACTCGGCGTCTATTTGCGCATCTACCTCGCGCCGTTCTTCTCGCTGCTAACGCCAGGTCTGTTGCAATTGCTGGCGGCGGGGCTGATCGCACACGTCGCAGCGCGTATCATAGACAGCCGCTATGCCCCGCGTGAAAACCCACGTAAATACGCCAAACGGGTAGCAAATTGGCTGTTGATTACCACGCCGCTGATGATGTTCGTCATGATTAACGGCATCGGCATCAGCCCGCTGGAGGTCACCGACCAGCGGCGCTGGGGTGGCCTGCTGCTGGCCGCCGTGATTACCGTCTGGGGTATCATCATCGCCTTCCCGCTGGGTGTCGGCCTCGCGCTGGGCCGCCGCAGCAACCTGCCCGCCGTCAGCTACCTGTGTACGCTCATCATCGAAATGGTGCGCGGCACCCCCTTCATCGTGGTGCTATTCGCAGGCCAATTGCTGATCCCACTAATTAACCCGGATTTCGCCAGCATCCCGAACGTTTATCGGGCTTTAGCAGCCACCATCATCTTCATCGCCGCGTATCTGGCCGAAAATGTGCGCGGTGGCCTGCAATCCGTCCCACCAGGCCAAGAAGAAGCGGGCCGAGCCGTCGGGCTGGCGGGCTGGCAGGTGACGCTCTTCATCATGCTGCCACAGGCGTTACGCGCCGTGATTCCAGCGCTGGTCGGGCAGTTCATCTCGCTGTTCAAGGATACGTCGCTGCTGGCCATCGTCGGCCTGATCGACCTGACAGGCGTCGTCAATACGATGGTCGTGCAACCTGAATTTGTCGGCACCCGGCGCGAGGGCCTCTTGTTCATCTCGATTATCTACTTCGCCCTCAGTTACATCATGTCCTACGTGAGCCGCCGCATCGAAGAAAGCGGCGCAGGCTCCGCACGCCGTATTTAGTATCAGCCTTACCCGGAGAAACGAACATGGTCGCGACACCAGAAAAACAAGCACAAACGCAAGCTGGACAGGCCCCAGCACAGCATGGCAAGCAGAAACGCGAGGTCGCCCAGGCCCAAGAAGAGCCGATCATCACCGTGCAGAACGTCAACAAATGGTTCGGTGATTTCCATGTGCTCAAGGACATCTCGCTAGATGTCGCCCTACAGGAAGTGGTGGTCGTCATCGGGCCGTCTGGCTCCGGCAAATCGACCTTCATTCGCTGCATCAACCGCCTGGAAGAGCATCAGGAAGGCGTGATTAAGGTCGATGGCATCGAACTCACGCATGATGTGCGCAATATCGCAGAGGTACGCCGCGAGACGGGCATGGTGTTCCAGCAGTTCAACCTCTTCCCACACCTGACCGTGATAGAAAACATCACCCTGGCCCCCATGCGCGTGCGCCACAAATCCCGCGAGGAAGCCGAGACAAAGGCCATGGAACTGCTCAACCGCGTCGGCATCCCCGAACAAGCCCACAAATACCCCGGCCAGCTTTCCGGTGGTCAGCAGCAACGTGTGGCCATCGCACGCGCCCTGGCGATGGAGCCGAAGATCATGCTCTTCGATGAGCCGACCTCCGCGCTGGACCCCGAAATGATTAAAGAAGTGCTGGACGTTATGAAGACGCTGGCCCATAGCGGTATGACCATGATCGTCGTCACGCACGAGATGGGCTTTGCCCGTGAAGTGGCCGACCGCGTGATCTTCATGGATCGGGGCCGCGTCGTGGAGCAAGGGCCGCCGGAGCACTTCTTCAGCACGGATGTCGAGCATCACCCGCGCACACAGGAGTTCCTGGACCAAATTTTGTAATGCGCCCTTATCAGCCCTGCACAGACGCACAACAAGATAATTGACCCTCCCACGCCCCAACGTAGCACCACAAAGAAAAGTGACTACTCAGGTACGTGTCCCATTCTCAGTCGCCAGACGTTAAAACGTCCGGCTCCGGTACCGACAAGCCTGCTCAAGCAGGCTGTATGCAGCGTGCAATAGCCCCCTT
>DAOTTW010000221.1:0-15481 GCA_034437615.1 Anaerolineae bacterium
AATGATCTTTGACCTGGATGGCACACTCGTGCAGACCGAAAAACTGAAGGCGTTGTCCTATGCAAAAGCGACTGTTGAGTTGTGCCCGCATACCGTCACGGAGGATGAAGCCATCGCAGCCTTCAAGAACGCCGTCGGTTTATCTCGGCGCGAGGCAGCACTGAAAATGATGGAGCAATTCGACCTGATGGCGCTGGCGCAGCAACGCATGGCGGCCTACAAGGTCAGCGAACCCTGGCAGGCCTTCGTGCAAATACGGCTGCGTTACTACGACGCGCTCATGGCAAATCCAGCAACGCTCAAGCAGAACCAGTGGCCGCATAACATGGCATTGCTAGAGGCGGCACGTCAGCACGGTTGCACACTGGCCCTGGCTACCATGTCCGGCTGTGCTCGGGTCAACCATGTGCTGATGATCCTGGGCCTGGAAAACACGTTTGATTTCGTCGCCACGCGTGACGATGTGGAACACGGCAAACCAAACCCGGAGATTTACACATTGGTCGGCCAACAACTGGGGGTCCCAGCGGATGAATGCCTGGTCATCGAGGATTCGCCTTCCGGTGTTATGGCAGCGCGTGCTGCTGGGATGCACGTTATCGCTGTATCAACCCCGTTTACCCGTGATGGCTTGCGACAGGGCGATCTGCAAGATGCGGGTTGGATTGTGGATAATCCCGACGACCTGCTGCCGACTGTACGCCAGTTTGTAGAGCTATCTTGAGAAGTTGCATCAACACAACACAACACAACACAACATAAAAGAAAAAAGAAAAAGAAAAAGAAAAAAGGGAAAATATAACATGCAACTCGGACTTGTAGGACTCGGCAAAATGGGCGCAAACATGACGAAACGGCTACTGGATGGTGGTCATCAGGTCATCGTGACCGACCTGAACCCCGACGCCATCACAGCAGCAGAGCAACACGGTGCCAATGGTGCCGACAATCTGCAAATGCTGGTCAATAAGCTGAACGCGCCGCGTGTGATCTGGCTGATGGTACCGGCTGGCGGCCCCACCCGAAGCACCATAGACCAACTCATAGAGATGCTATCCGTTGGGGACATCATCATTGATGGCGGCAATAGTAACTATAAGGACACCATGCAGCATGGCGACGACCTGAGGGCAAAGGGCCTACATTTTGTTGATGTTGGTACTAGCGGCGGTGTCTGGGGCCTGACAGAAGGTTACAGCATGATGATCGGCGGCGAGGAGGACATCGTAAAGCACCTCAGTCCGATTTTCGAAACCCTGGCCCCTGCGGCAGATAAGGGCTGGGGCTACGTCGGCCCAAGCGGTGCGGGTCACTTCGTCAAGATGATACATAACGGCATCGAATACGGCATGATGCAGGCTTATGCTGAGGGCTTCTCAATACTGCGTGAAAAACGGGCATTCAATCTAGACCTGGCCGAGGTCTCGCGCATCTGGCAACACGGTAGCGTCGTGCGTTCCTGGTTGCTGGACCTGATGAAAGACGCCTTCGATCAGGATCAGGAGTTCGCCCACATTTCCCCCTGGGTCAGCGACTCCGGTGAGGGGCGCTGGACGGTTGTAGAAGCCATCGAACTCAATGTCTCCGCACCCATCATCACAATGGCATTGCAGCGCCGTATTCGCTCGCGTGAGTCGGTTGGCTATACTGATCGCTTGCTATCCGTAATGCGCAACCAATTCGGTGGTCACGCCATCAAACCACAGGAGTAGCGCATAATGTCAGTTAGTCAGATTTAAGGAAGCCACGCTGTGGAACTCTCGTTTGAATTTTGGTTTATGCTGCCAATCGCCATCGTCATCGCCACGATTGCTATGTCGTCTGGCGTCGGTGGTGCGACCTTTTTCTCGCCACTGTTTATCCTGGTGCTGGGTTTACGACCAGAGATCGCTATCGGTGCTGGGCTGGTGACCGAGGTTTTCGGCTTTGGTAGCGGTCTGTATGCTTATTTCCGCAAAAAGTACATCGACTTCAGGCTCAGCTTCGCATTGCTCATCACGACAGTGCCGCTGGCCCTGATCGGCAGCCTGCTGGCAAACCGGGTCGATGGGGATATCTTGAAGGTTATGCTGGGCGTCGGCTTGTTCGGCATCGCGCTTAACTTCCTGAAGGCCCCAGAAGAACAAGAAGTCACACGGGCAGATGCAGCTATAGAAGAAGACTTTGGCGCGGATAAGGGTGAAACGTGCCTGGTGACGGCTGAAGGCGAAAGCATCTGCTACACGGTCTGCAACAAGACAGAAGGGCGTATCATCGCTGGCATCGGTGGCCTGTTTGTCGGCCTGATTTCGACCGGGCTGGGTGAACTCAACGGCTACTTTTTACTGCGCCGTTGCCGTGTGCCGAGCAAGGTATCGGTGGCGACTAGCGTGCTTGTCATCGCTGTGACGGTGCTGTTTGCATCGGTGGGGCACGTAGCGCAGTTCGCACAGGCTGACCCCGCAGCGCTTGAGACGATTTTCAGCCTCGTGATCTTCACAATCCCCGGCGTCATCATCGGCGGTCAGTTGGGGCCAATACTGGCGAAATACGTCCCTTCGCGCCGGATGGAGCAGTTTATCGCGGTGTTGTTTATCATCATCGCGGCGCTGACACTGGCTGAAGTCTTTTTAGCGGGCGAATAATTCGACAGTGTCGAGTTAGGCTCAATGTCGAAATAATGACGGGTAGGTAACGGAAAGTCGTTAGAGATGATCTCAACCTTACCTTTTGTAAGCCTCACGGTCAGCGATTTATCGGCAGCTATTGATTTTTACGAGCGCGTGTTGAGCTTCGAGCATGAAGCGAGCTACTCGCTAGCCGCAACGCAGACAAAGCGCTTGACCGGAATCACAGGCAGTACAATGCAGGCTGCCAGCCTGACACTACAGGATTACGTGATCGTGCTGCGGGAGTTCCCACAGCACAAAGGCCGACGCTTCCGCCCCGACACACGTAGCCATGATCTGTGGGTGCAATCGCTCACGTTGACAACCGACAGCATGGACAGCGCGTACAGGCGGCTACGCTTGCACAAGGTCGACCACATTAGCACGGCACCACAACCGCTGCCAGCGCAGCAGGGTGTACGCGCATTTTGCTTCAGTGACCCAGATGGGCATCATCTGGAGGTAACGGGTTATGCTGGTGCCACGCGCTCAACACCGACAAACGCTGCGCCCTTCACGGGTATCAGCCGCACGTCGATTGTCGTGCGTGATACAGCAACCAGCCTGCGCTTCTACCGTGATTTGCTCGGCCTGACGCAAATCGACCAACATGAGCAATACGGCATCTATCAGGATTACCTGAGCATGGTCTCCGGTTCGCACATGCTGGTGACCGTTTTACAGGCATCAGCAGCCAGCATGGGTCTGGCATTATTGGATTATCGCAAGCCGACGAGTGGGCGCGCTTTGTTGGATGCAGCAAGGCCCAACGATCTGTGTTACGTCGAGACGACATTTGTAACCGATGATCTGGATGCGCTGGCAGCGCGCCTGCACCGGAGCGACATCGCAAACCGGGCCTCCGAGGTCATGCAGGTCAATCAGCGGCGCTTGCTGCTTGTGCGTGACCCGGATGGGCACCCCATTTGCATCACGCAGGCAACGGCAGATGAATCGTAAAGGTCGTGCCTTCGCCTAGCCTGCTATCGACGCTGATGGTGCCGTCATGTTGCTCGACGATGCTTTTGGTGATTGCCAGCCCTAAACCGGTGCCCTCTTGTTCCTGGTGTGCTGCGTGCTGCGAGCGGTAGAACTTGTCAAAGATGTGTGGCAGATCATCAGTGGGGATGCCCATACCTGTGTCGCTGATGCTGAGCCGCACGTGGTCGCTGCTGCTCACGGCATGAACGCTGACCGTGCCACCCGCAGGCGTGTATTTGATGGCGTTCTCTACCAAGTTTGTGAGCGCCCGCCCCATTAAGGCCGTATCAAGCTGCATTGTGGGTAGGGTATCCGGGGGTAAACAATGCAGTTCGATGTCCTTTTCGCTGGCAACCAGCGATAAATCCACCAACAAGCCGCGCAGGTAGTCATCCAGCGCCACAGGTTGTCGGTTCAGGCCATTGCCCGTTTCAATACGAGCGATGTCCAGCATATCTGCGATCAGCTCACGCATTTTCACGATGCTCTGTTTGATGCCGTCCAGGTGCTTACGCACTTTATCGTCGCTGCTATCACATAGCTTCTCAAGAAAGTACGCTTTGTAGGTAATCACGGTCAGTGGGTTGCGCAGATCATGCGTAGCGGCATGAACGAACTCGTCTTTCATAGCGGATAAACGCTCGTAGTTCTGGCGGTCACGCTCACGCAAGGCGCTGATTTCACGTCGCTGGCGGTCGATCTTCAGGTGGGTTTCCACACGTGCCAGCACTTCATCGCGGTTCAGCGGCTTGGTGATGTAATCGACTGCGCCAGCCTCAAAGCCGCTGAGCTTATCGTCGGTTTCCGTCAGCGCTGTCATGAAAATCACGGGGATGTCGGCGGTTGTCGCCTGGGCTTTCAGTCGGCGGCAGGTCTCGAAGCCGTCTATATCCGGCATCAGCACATCCAGCAGGATAATATCTGGTTGGGCATAATCAGCACGTTCAAGTGCGCTGTTCCCATCTGTGGAGACCAGAATGGTATAGCCTGCTTCCTGCAAGAAGGCCATCAGCACACTGAGGTTCGTCGGGTTGTCATCTACAATCAGCACCGTTGCGCTTTGTGCATCAGTCATGGTTGTGCTTGTCCTCGGTCTGTCGATCTAGCAAAGCCTGAATCTCGTGCAACTGAAAGCCTTTAATCAGGGTCAAGAGGCGTTGTGCGAAGGCTCTCGTCGGGGCGTCTGCATATAGGCGCTCTGCGGCCTGTTGCAAAGCCAGCACATCGCCACGTCTGAGCGACTCCTGCAATTGGGCACGTGTCGCCGCGTCCGGGGCTGTCTGTGCGTAGGCACTTGTGTTATCAGAGCCAGCGTCGTCCTCAGCAGCATAAACCCAGGCAAGGCCGAGTTGCATCTGTAGCACGCTTAGCAGACCCGGCAACTTGACGGGCTTGGCGATAAACGCATCGGCCCCGGCGCTGATGCTGGCAGCGCGATCTTCTGCAAAGGCGCTGGCCGAAACCGTCACAATCGGCACGTGGGCATCGTGCCCCGTCTCGCCTTGCCGGATTTTTCGCATCACGCTCAATCCGTCCAAGCGGGGCATCCGTACATCCAGCAACGCCAGATCAAAGTCCTGCGTTTGCAATGCGTGCAACGCCTCTTGACCATCTATCGCCTGCGTCACCGCAAAACCAAGCGGTGTCAGCAGTTCCGTGAGCATTTGCCGATTTGAAGCCTGGTCGTCTGCGACCAGAATACGATACTGCGACTGCGGTCCGTGATAGCCGACAACCTGCCCGGTTGGTACAGCATCGGGCGTGTCTGTCGGTTGGTCGGCTTCGGGCAGGTCGATGACAAATGAGAACGTGCTGCCTACCTCTGGCGTACTGCTGATTTCCAGCCGACTACCCATGAGCGCAAGCAGGCGAACGCACAGCGACAAGCCTAGCCCGCTGCCCTCCCGGTGGGTTGCGCTACGGGCTTGATAGAACGGTTGCAAGATGTGGGCTTGTTCGTCTGCTGGGATGCCGACGCCTGTATCCTGCACCTGAAAATGCAAGCCGTCGGCGCTTTGTCGGGCGTGTAGCGTGATGCGACCCTGCTGCGTGAACTTGATCGCATTACCGAGCAAATTCACAAGGACCTGACGCAGCCGACGCTCATCACCATAGACGACAGGTGGCAGTGCCGGGTCGATCTCGGCATAAAGAACAAGGTTTCGGTGCTTGGCCTGCACGCCGAAGACATTTGCCAATGTGTGCAGCAGATGGTGCAGGTGAAAGGGGTGCGGTTCGATGGCGAGCTTTTCGGCCTCAATACGCGATAAATCCAGTACATCTTCGATCAGTGCCAGCAGATACTCGCCGATGTTCTGTATGGTGCTGACCGACTCCTGTAAATCGACGGACAGATCACGACGCTGTTGCATAATCTGCACGTAACCCAGGATGCCGTTTAACGGTGTGCGCAGTTCGTGGCTCATGTGTGCCAGGAAATTACTTTTGGCTTTGCTGGCCTGTTCGGTCTGCTGCATAGCGGCCCGCATATCACGGAAATGTCGTGCGTTCGTCAACGTAATGCCCAGGAAGGCCGCAATTTGTTGTAGCAAGTCGATGTCTCGATAGCTATAGGCGTTGGCGTGCAGGCTGGCGACGTTAATCGTCCCCAGCACATTTTGCCCGACGATCACCGGTACGGAGAGGGACGCACGCAAGCCATTATCTGAAAGCCGTTTACGCACGCTGTCCTGTTCACCGCTGAGCATATCCGCTATGTGGATCGGTTGCCGTTCGATGACACTGCGCCCGACCAGCGTCCCGGCGACTGGAAGCTGCGTCCCGCTTGGCACATCGCCCCCGGCACCCACCAGAACCTGTACATAGAGCGTCGTGCCCGTCTCATCAAGCATGGTGATGCTGGTTCGGTCCGTCTCCAGGATATCGAGCGTGTAGCGTGCGGTGATGTCGTAGATGACTTGCTCGTCGGTCACCTGGTTGAGTTCTCCACTCATATGATTCAGCAAGCGCAGGTCTTTCGCCCGCTGGCTGACATCATCCAGCATCGTCTGTGTGCGCTGCAATAGCTGACGATTTTCCAGCGTAGAAGCCAGTAACGATGTCACCTGCTGGATGAGTTGGCGATCATGATTGCTATAGGCGTCGGGCTGCGTGCTACCGACGTTCAGGGTGCCAATGGCCACGCCGCCGGAGATCAGTGGTGCGCTCATGACACAGCGAATGCCTGCTTGCCACAGCTTGCGCTTTTCATATGTCTGACCATCGGGCTGCAAATTGGTGATGAAAACCTGGCGCGACTGCGCGACATCCGCGATCACAGTACCCTGTACAGCGAAAGTCTGGCCGGGTGGGATGGCCGTCGTTTCGCCGGAGAGCACATAGGTGCGCAGAAGCTCACGGTCTTGCTCAAACAGGGTGACACTGGCGCGATCACAGGTGAAAATGTGTGGGATATGCCGCGAGATGACGGCAAAAATATCGTCCTGCGCCTGTGCGGAGGTAATCGCTTCCGTCATTGCGCTGAGTTGCCGCAGTTGCATGGCATGGCGTTGATGCTCAGCTCTAAGGCGGGTAATCTCTTGCTCCGGTGTTTGAAGAACGTCTTCAGGCATGGCGTCGCAGGCTATCCCTCAGCTTCATCGGTTCTGTGTACTAATCCAATTTGGCGTATCCCTCTCGTAAGGCATACAGGGCGGCTTGTGTCCGATTTGCTAGATGCAGCTTGTTCAAAATGTTGCCCGTATGGTTTTCGACTGTCCGTAGGCTGATGACCAACTGATCCGCAATGTCCTGGTTGGTATGGCCTTTCGCCAAGAGCTTCAGCACATCTACCTCACGCGCCGTCAATGGGCTATTGGTGGGCGGCAAGTCTGATGCCTGGTTCATCTCGTTCAGGACTTTGTTGGCAATCTCTGGATGTAAAGACGACTTGCCGGCGTGAACATCGTGGATTGCTTGTATCAACGCATCGGGCGAGGTATCTTTGAGCAGATAACCCATCGCACCTGCTTTAATCGCAGGAAAGACTATCTCATCACTTGAAAAACTGGATAACACAAGGATTCTTGCTGCGGCGTCCTGGGCGCGGATGGCTTCTATCGCCTGCACACCATTCAAGCGCGGCATGTCGATATCGAGTATTGTCACATCAGGCCGCAAGCGCAACACCTCTTGGACTGCAGATTCGCCGTTGTCCACATCGCTGACGACAACCATATCAGGCTGATGATCCAGCAGGGCGACAATCGCTTTGCGCACAACAAGATGATCGTCCGCGATGGCAATACGTATTGACTTTTCCATAGGCGCAATATCTGCTGCTATAAGCACACGGAGAGACTTTACCAGATGACGCCCATTGTAGCGTCAGTCGCATTGTCTGCCACCCCCAACGCGAATCTGATCTGAATTGTGAACACGTCATCACCATAGCCGCAGGATGTCTCCGTGACAGAAGATTGGCTCGACGTGTAAGCCAAGAGTAGGTCGTGCATATAACGCAGGGGGCACAGCGATGTTTGCCACATACAACTCACCGACGACTGATCGGGCTGTTGCGTGACGCAGACCTTCTTTGGGTAATGCCAGGGTCAGGGTTGCTGTTGCTCGCATTGTCGGCTCCGAGACCGTGCCAGTCGCTGTATCCAACCCGGAGGGTGTATCGAGAGCGAGCACTGGGCGATCAAGCGTGTTGGTAGCACGAATGAGACTAGCGAGCGGCTCACGTGGGGCACCCCTGAGGCTGTAGCCAATTAAGCCGTCAATAATCAATTCAGGTTTTACAGCCTCGCTAAAGCGATCCGCCTGTATGATCGAAACACCCATCTGATGCAGGATGTCCAACTGATGCGCTGGTACTGCTGTGAATTCCTCCGCTGCGGTTGCCAGCAAGACCGTGACCTGCGCACCTGCATTATGAAGCCAACGGGCGCATACCAATGCGCCACCGCCATTGCCGCCCGTCCCCGCCAGAACAACAACGTGTTTGTGTCGGAGATTGCCGCCCAGAAAGCGTTCGCGTGCCAGTGCTGCCAGATGACGACCCGCGTTTTCCATCATCTGAACCAGTTCGATATGATAGACCTCGATCATCAGGCGGTCCACTTCGCGCATTTGATCGGTACTGAGATAGGGTAGGGGGTCACGGTAAAATGGAATCATAAGCTGGCTTTCCCTTTCGTTTTTGCTTGAGCAATGCGGCTTGCTGCGTCCGCTGCGAGAAAACGCGCGGCCACGCTATTGTTGCGGCCCGAATACGTTCAGGTTAAAAGCTAACGCTCGTCTTGACTGTCGTTTTTCCGACAGAGCAGCAGACGTTGTTGGGTTAAAATAGAGTGAAGATCATAAATCATTCTCACGCTGATTGGCCTGGTCCTGTCAGAACAAACGCTATTTTAGGAGCTTAGCAATGTCGGAGCAACTGACCGTCTACGGACATGCCTATTGTCCGATGGTGCCTGTATTGCGTCAGATTCTCAAAGCCTCACAGGTGAAATACGTCTACGTGGATATCAAGCAAGATCAAAGTGCCCGTGAACAAGTCAGGCACCTGAATAACGGCAATGAAAGTGTCCCTACGCTGGTGTTCGCAGATGGCAGTCATCTGACCGAACCGTCAATGACTGATCTCCGCGCCAAGTTCGAGCAACTCGGCATTCAAATGGTGCACCCAAGCCCAAAAGACAGGCTCATGACGTTGCTGTTTGGGCGAAAAAGCACACGTTAACCCTGAAGCGCACGACATGAATGCTATAATGACGTAAATGCTATAAATGACATGAGTCATGTAAATGACATGAGATGACATGAAAGGAAACGCATCATGGCAATGACAGTTGAACACCTGGAAGGTGAGAACATTGTGGTTGTGACTTACGATGGCGATGTCGATCTGGGTCAGGCCATTGCACAGGCACAGACGAAGATCGCCGCGATACTGGACGATCATGACGGTATTTTTTACCGGATTGATGATTTATCTAAAGTGGAAATGGATTGGAACGCCTTTATAATCGGCATCGCTATTGCAACACGTCCGGTGCCGGGTTCGATGACCGATCCGCGCATCCGGGGTGTGCTGGTTGGCGATTATGACATGGCGCGTATGGCTTCGAGCAGTATGCAACAAGATCAATACGGCGCAACCAACACACCGATATTCCCGACGCGGGATGAGGCGTTGGCGCACGTCCATCAATCGCGTGTCAGTCAGCAAACCCAATAGTTAAAGGAGCTTATGCCATGCAAAAGGTGGCGGTCATTGTATTCTCAGATTTGAACGAGTCTCATGAGGCACTGGCAAGAGTGGTCAATGCCTTGCAGATTGTGCAGGAATTTCAAGAAGCCGATGACGACGTGAGATTGCTTTTCGATGGTGGCGGAGTAGCGTCTGTTGCTGCCATTGCCCAGCCCGATCACAACTTGCATCAGGTCTACCAGAGGGTAAAACCTAACCTGGTGGGGGCATGTGCCTACTGCGCCAAAGCTTTTCACGTCAAAGATCAGTTGGAAGCCGCAGGCGTTCCATTACTCTCAGATTACAAGCAGCATCCAAGTATCCGGTCTCTGGTGGTCAATGGGTATCAAGTTATTTCAATGTGATGTGATGGACCAACCCCCGAACTCGGAAAGCCGTTTAAACGGAGTTTTAATCCATGCGATCTTCATGGAGCCTTCACAACATCAATTTGTTTGAAGGATTGAGCGATGAGCAAGCAGCACAGGTTTTGCAGTCCATGCCCGCTGAAAGCTATCGGCGGCAGGAATACCTGTTTTATACCGGGGATGAGGCCGACTGTGTGTTCATCTTGCGGGTTGGGGTTGTCAAGCTCTCGTATGTCAACTTGAACGGTGATGAGAAAGTTTTGAGCATCCTGCAATCCGGCGATATTTTCGGAGATTTGTTTCTCGGCAAGTTTCGCTCCCGTATTGGCTTTGCCCAGGCGATAGATGATGTGGTCGTCTGTCGCCTGCTGGAGAAAGACTTTCTTCAGTTGATCCAGCAATTTCCCCGTGTTGCGCTCAATTTCATCCGTCACCAGGCCAATGAACATCGTTTAACGATGGCGCGTATGCAAGCCCTGATGGGGATGAACGCCCGTGAGCGCTTACTGGGGATGTTCCTGAACCTCGCACGGCGCTACTGCTGCGAAGAACAACCCTGGTTTACACTTCACGAGACCCTGACTCAGGAAGACCTGGCAAACATGACTGGACTCAACCGGACAACGGTGAGTTCGCTCATCAATGAATTCAGACGCGATGGCATTCTTGGTGGGTCAGGCCGCGTTATCACCGTCAATCGCCAGGCTGTACTTGAGGCACTCGAACAGACGGGATCGGAGTTGTTGGAATGACGCAGAAATTGACCTCGCGAGTGTTACTCGGTCATGGTGCAGAGGTTGCAGGCAGAACAACATAAGTTACCGGATGAAGACCGATGACGAAGCTATGGTATCGACAATGCGCGATGTTTTGGCTATCGCGTATTGTCGATACAAAGATATATGCTTAGCTATTGCCCAAGCCTGGGAAGGTCAGGACGTTACGGATATTCGCGTGCATCATCCCATCCTCTTGAACGCTTGATGCAGAAATACCCTGTGCAAGACCAGTGCCAAAGTCTTCGTGGAAGATTTCACAACGGAACGCGATCCAACCAGCGTCTTGCGAGACAATCGGCTCGCCGGATTGATAGTGGATGATGATCGGTTCGCCGTCCACTGTATCAATGTTGTAGTCACCAAAGACCATCATGCTTCCCTGGGGCACTTGCACGCCCTCGAACTCGCCACCCAACGCTAAACCGTCCGGGTTTGTAACGGCAACTGACCATCCGCCATCACGCACAACCCATCCTTCAGCAGGCACATCATGTCCTTCAACAACATAGGCGCGATATTCATTGCGCGGATCAACCATGAACGACTGGAACATGACATCATCGTTATCAACGGGGTCAATGCCAAAGCGTTCGATGAAGAAATCTATGGCCGCAGCGCGATCTTCCTCTATTTCGGTTTCCGTCCGGCCCATGATTTCACGATGCCAGAAATCACCGTCAGGCGCTTCGTAGTCGGCATCATCCGGGTCATAGATACCGGCTGCCATATAGACCAGGACTTGATCAAATTCGTCGGCTATTTCGTCCTCTTGGGCAAAGACGAAACCCACGACAGTGGTGCTAATCACGGCCAACAGGGCCAGTACAATAACCAGCTTACGGTTCAAAAGCTTCATATTATGTCTACCTCCAGATTGATCGGCTTAGTTTCAGAAATGTGCGCACGATCTAAGCATAAGTCGTTGACCAGTAGCCTGTCTGTCGGTAAAAGAACACTGCGTAAATCCTTTTCATGTCGTCGGTGGTAGCAACACAGGAAAACGCGGACGGTTAAATTTGGGTGTTTTGGCATAACGCCCCGAAAAGGTCTATTTGAGTTTTCTACAATGATTTATCTTCTTCAAGGTAGCGATAGATCGTGGCTTTGGAGAGCTTGTA
The DNA here is from genome assembly GCA_034437615.1 of Anaerolineae bacterium. Lineage (GTDB taxonomy): Bacteria > Chloroflexota > Anaerolineae > Aggregatilineales > Phototrophicaceae > DAOTTW01. The sequence continues at coordinate 12,091 of DAOTTW010000221.1, forward strand.
GTCCGTCATGAGTGTTTTGATCAGCTCGCCTGCTTGACGGCGTTGGCGTAGCTCAGCAACCTGTTCATTGGTCAATTTACGTTTGGCCCCAAAGCGCACACCGCTTGCCCTCGCCTGCCGGATGCCTTCCCGCTGGCGCTCAGCCCGTAACTCTGTTTCAAACTGCGCAATCGCTCCCAACATATTGAAGAGCAAGCGGCCTGTTGCGTCACCTGTATGGATTTGCTGGTCGATCACATGCAAATCAACGTCCTTGCGTTGCAGTTGCTCGGCAATCTGGCACAGATGCAGCGTCGAGCGCGCCAGCCTATCGAGTCGCGTCACGACGAGTGTATCGCCCTCCCGTACATATTCCAGGCAGGCTTGTAGTCGCGGTCGTGCAGCAGTGGTCGCGCTGACCGTCTCCTGGAAGATTTTGTCGCAATGCTGCAATTTATCGGGCTGGACATCCAGACTCTGCCCCAGCGAACTGACCCGCGCATAGCCAATCAATGCCATGATCATTCCTGCGTATTTACGCGTCTCGCAAGACTTTAAAGCCTGTGGGAAAGCCGTCATGAGACATAGAATTAGACACGTGTTAACGATGTCTCAGAGAATGTACCTTGCAAGACACAACACCTTATAGTGGCCGTCTCACAATTCTGTCGGCAGATGAAATCGCTTGGCTGTACGAACGCCCGCATCACCTGTTTTGCTCACCAAGAAGACACGGCTCAAACAGCAACAACGCATTCTGGAGATCATGCAGTATCGGCAGTGCGGTGACGCCGAACGTGAGCAAATACGCCACAAGGCGCAAGCTCTGGTTCGTTTGGATAGCCAGCCCGCTTATATCTTTCGTGAGTTATTGCATTATCTAGCTCAGCGGCGTGTGATGTTGCCGGGCTACAGTTTTTTGCAGGAGGTGATTAGTCAGGCCATCGAACAGGAACAACAGCGCTTGAGCACGCTGCTTGCGCGTTATCTGGACGCCAAACAGCGTCAGTCGTTGCGTAACCTGCTGTTGGGTGATGAAGACGAGAGCGCAACACGCATCACCCAACTGAAACGTCTGCCGCGCCACTTCGGTCAGCACGAAATTGCACAAGAACTGGTGCGTGGTGGCTGGTTGCGTCCGTTGTATCGCGCCGCAAGCCGTGTGCTGCTGTTGCTGGAGATTTCCAACGAGAGTATCAAATCTTACGCAGCGTTGGTGACGTACTACCGGGTTTTCCAGCTCAAACAGCAGCGTGCCGAACGGGTCGATGTGTATTTGCTGTGCTTTGTCTATCACCGCTACCAGCGACATCAAGACATCCTGATTGACGTCTTCAGGTATCATGTTCATGACTATCTGGAAACCACTCGTACAGCCGCACGCCAGGTGCTCTGCCAGCGCAGTCTGGACTATATGCGCCATCTGCCCAAAGTCGGGCGGGTCTTGCGTCTGCTGGGTGACGCACAACAGGTCTCGCATCAGGCGACGGTGAAAGAATTGCGCCAGCATGTTTATGGCATCCTCGGTCAGCAGCAGCTTGCCTATCTCGCCCGACAACTGGCTGATAGCGAACAACTCAACGAACGGGTGCTACGCTGGCGCGAGGTCGATACGCTGGCAGGACGTTTCAAAGGGCGGCTGCGTCCCATCGTGCGTAGCCTATCACTGGATGCTGCATCCGTACAGGTGATCTCATCAGCAATTACATCGCCCACTTGCCCATCCTCCAGCACCTGTTGCTGGGCAATGCTTTGCATTACCACAACTCGTGAATAGCGCGTCATTGAACAGCGTCGTGGTGCCATCGGGGGCCGTTAGCGTTTACAGGCCAGAACTCGACGCGAAGCTGCTGCCCTCGAAACGGTACGTTCGGACGGTACACAAGCCAAGCCAGCTATAGCACAATACCGTGCGATAGACACGTAATTGCAACCCGTAAAGGACAACCCAACACCCATGCTACAAAAAGCTTTACCTCGTTTTACTATCAGCCTGATCTGCTTCTTCGCGCTGCTTCTCAGTGGCCACCAAACGACATCTGCGCAAATCGACACCCGCGAGGCGTGCGGCGGAAGCCTGCAAATTGGTGAACGTGGCCGTGTACTGCCGGGATTGCCCAATAATGTGCGCACCCTACCCACAACCAGCGCCCGTGACATTGGCCAATTACCCGGCGGCGCGGAATTCGACGTGCTGGACGGGCCGCGCTGTGGCGATGGCTTTACGTGGTGGTTCGTCAGCGCAACGGATGGCAGCGTGATGGGCTGGACGGCTGAGGGCACCGGCAACGACGCTTATCTAGAGGCCATCGAAACGACCACAGACGCCGTTAACCTGATCTATCGCGAGACGTTTGACGATGGGCCGGGGGATTGGCGCTTGGTGATGCGACAGGGGCCAGCCAATACCAGGTTTGATTTTCGCATGGAGAACGGCGACGGTATGATCTGCGCCCAAGACCCACCCTTCGCGGATTGGTACTTCGGCCTGATCCTCGATGACTTCCCGAATATCGACTTCTCGCAGTTTACGCAAGCGCCTGGTCAGCTTAATGTGCTGATCCGCCAGCAGAGCGCAGAAGAAAACGCAGGCCGCTTCGGATTGGAACTAAACGTCGGCAATGCGGGGTCGCTGATTTACACGGCTGATGAGCGCTTGCCCTTCAACGAATACCAGTTGATTAACGTGCCCATCACCGTCGGGCCAAACTGGGAAATCGACGCCATACCGCAAGGTCGCCGCGCAGCAGACGCCGCCAGCTTTAATCAAGCGTTGGACGCCATTAGCGGCATCCTGATTAATGGCGCATACGGTCGCGTGGGGGATGTCTGCCTCTCTGAGGTGTCGATCACGAGCGAGGTGGTGGCGGTCCGCATCGGTTAGGCGGCTTCGGCAAGTTGCGCTTCAAGACACCTTACGAACAGTCGCTGTGGCAGGCGTGTAGTCGCTTGTTGACCAACTGCATCGTCTGCTACAACGCCACCATCCTGTCTGAGTTGTTGACCTATCATCAACAACGGGGTCATGCCGAACAAGTCGAGGCTCTGCGTCGTTTCACACTCGTGGCCTGGCAGCATATCAATTTTCACGGGCGTTACGCATTCAGAGCAGCACCGACGATCGTGGATGTCGACGACATCGTGCGACAGATTGCCAAATACGACATTGCCACTTTGCAAGAGTAGCTTCAAGCGCTAAGGGAGGCGGCTTCAGTCATTGAAAAAAGTTCAAATATTCCGCGTGGTTGCTTTATGCCGAAACACCCTCTCAGGAATTTTTTTTGGGGCGGCTCTTCTGTAGCGCACGCAAGTGGTACCCCAACGCATTCAGCTTGACCCGAATCGTTTCTTCGCTGGGCAATACGTCATCGCTATAGCCCTTTTGTGCGATCAATTCCCGACGTACCGCCGC
>DAOTTW010000222.1:0-4937 GCA_034437615.1 Anaerolineae bacterium
CTTGCCCACAGACTACGCGACTGAGCGCTGACTTTAGTATAGCGTTTATTGGCTATCTGCCGATTCTGTTATAGCGCTGGTCGCCTGTCTTGTGTATTCAGGCAGCCGAATGGCAAAGACACAGCCGACCCCCCAATGATTTTCTACTAGTTCGAGCGTACCACCGTTGTCTTTGATCATCTGGCGCGCCTGTGACAAGCCGAACCCGCCTTGATAGGCGTTAGCTAGTTCGTCGCCTTTAGTCGAAAAGCCATCTTCGAAAATTTTGGGTTCGTTGTCAGGGTGGATGCCGCCACCTGTATCGGACACCGTGATTTCTAGCCAGACGTTGCCGTGTTCGTCTTCGCTGCGCTGTGCCTTAATCGTCAAGTGTTCCTCTGGCATATCGTCAGGTGATGTGTGGGATGCCTCGGGGTGTTGTCGGGCGACTTTCTCGCTCATGGCGTCAATAGCGTTTCGCATCAGGGCATAGACGGCGCGCCAAATATCGAAGGGTGACGCCCAGACGTAGGGGGCGTTGCCATCCACGCTCAGGTCGTAATGCAGCTTGTGATTGGTCTTGGGTGCATAGTTGCGCGGTTTGACTGTTTGCAGTACCCGTGCGACTTGAATAACGCGGCGTTGCGGCTCCATGCTTTGCTGTAGCTGCTGCATATTATCGCGAACTTGTTCGGCGTATGTCATGGCCTCTGCGATTTGCTCTAGCACGACATCCAGTTCTTCCACGAATTCGGCGCGGGTATGGGGGCTGAGTGTTTCCTGCTGTTTGAGCGTATCGAGGATGGCTTCGACCCGCCATTCAGCGGGCCGCAAGATGCCGCCGACATCGTGGGGCAGGCTGAAAAATTCGCGGCTGGTCGCTGTGAGCGCTTCGTCATATGCTTGCCGCTTGTTACGCTCCTCGACTCGCAGGCGATAGTGCAGCAGACCAAGCTGATCGGCAATTTGCTTGATGAACTCGATGCTGTTGTCATCGAAGTGATTGGCCTCTTCATGACCGATGGTCAGTACGCCATACAGCACTTTGTCGAAGGTCATTGGCACCGCCAGAATGCTACTATGGCGCTCTGACAGGTCTGGAATCGTGTCGAGGTATTTTTGTACGTCCTCGACGTACTTATACGCGGGCTGTTGACGATCCTCGTCGCTTGCGAGGCCTGCTTGTTCTCGCTGGATGCGCTCTAAGAATTCCTGGGCGGCGATGCCGCTAGCCTTCTGACCGAGCTTGATGCGGTCGGTCGTCTCTTTGAACAATTTGTCTTGCGAAATGGCCTGATCCATACGGGCCAACTCCTTCACGTCGGCCTCATAGTCGCGGATGGCGACCACGCGGCCTGCGACGGCCGCGGCTGCCAGGTCAAAGGCTTGTGGATAGGCGACATCGTACATGGTTTGCCGTTCTGTGATGCCAGCGAGTTGCTCGGCCAGTTGGTTAAGTTGGCTCAAGCGCTGGGCAGAGCGTGCTAGCTCAATTGAGGCGGTCAGCGTATCCGCCATCACCTTGAAAGCGTTGATGTCCTCGGCGTCGAAGCGGTCAGCATCGTTGCTATGCACGCTGATGGCCCCAATGACGCGCTCGTTATTGACCCTGAGCGGTACAGCAAGTTCGGAGCGGGTGGCGACGACATACTGATTGCGATGGTACGGTACATTAATCTCAGCCGCCATGACATCTTTGACGTACACCGGTTCGCCCAGCCGGATGCATTCGCGTACCATCGACGGCTTGTCGTATTCCAGGCGATAGCCAGCGCGCAGTTGCGCCGCCCCTGCCTCGCCATAGCCATATTGCAGACGAATGCCGCGCCCCGTGCTGGCGCGGGTATCCGGCTCGATCAGAAAGATCGCCATATAATCGACCCGTAGTGGGCTGGCGGCTTCGTCCTCACAGACGAGGTTGACGATTTGCTCCATCAAGAGTTGCGGGTCTTTGCCTGCCAGAAGGCTAGCGCGGGTCGTGATTTCGGTGATCGCCCGAATCTGGGCTTCTCGGCGGCGTGAGTTATCGAGCGTGATCGCATTCTCAACCGCGATTTGGGCCTGACGTGCAAATGTATCGAGCAATTCGAGCGTGTCTTCGGCGTCGAAGGCGTTCAGCGTGTGCGATTCGAGGTTGATGATCCAGCGCACATCGTGGTGTTCGACCAGTTTATAGGCCAATTCACAACGGATTGGCTGATCGGCTGCTTCATCAACGAAGGTGCCGACCCAATAGGGGTCCTGGTGGGCTTCACCCTGCGTCAGATAGTATTGCAGCCGATTTTGTGCGACGTGTTGCACGATGCCACCCCTGAAGCGTCGTTCGGGGTCGATTTCCGCAACAATTTCGCCGTTGTAGCTAAAAATGCGGTTGGGTGTCTCGCCCTCATAGCGATGGAACGTGCAAAAATCCGCAGATGGCAGCAAGGTATGAATGGCTATCAATATGTCGCGCAGCACATCCTCAATGGGCGCTTCGCCTTTTTCGTTGAGGCGCTTGTTGAGGTCGAGCAGGCTATCGTCAATTTCGGTCAGCTTGAGCAATCGGTCGTTGCGCTGCTTTTGCGCCTCATAGCGCTCCGCATTTTGCAGCGCGATGACGACCATATCCGCCAGCACCTGTGTGAGCGCGGTGTCTTTGGGGTAATCGTCAAATTGGTGCGGTTTTTCGCTTTCCAGGTTGATGACGCCGCGCAAATGCCCAGTGGATTTATCGAACAGCACAATCGCGAGTTCGGAGCGCGTATCACGGTAGACGGCCTTGAAAATGTCGCGCCATTCATCACTCAGGACATCGCTGGCTAGTTTCGTCTCGCGATCACGGACGGCCAGCCCGATGATACCCTCATGAATTGATTGATTTTCGGCGGCCCCTTCGATGGGTGGCAGGCGTGCTTCCAGCCGCAGCATGGTTTCATCTTGCGGGTCCAGCAACATGAGTTCACCGAAATCGGCCCCTGTGACCTCTTTCGCGACATCCACGATCAGCCTTGCCATGCTGTCGTCATCGGTGCTGCCGAGTTGCTCGTTGATCTTGCGCGTCAGCATACCGAGGCGATCTAGCATGTTGCGGATGCGCTCATAGCTGTTAGCATTCTGGATGGCAACACCCGCTTGGCCCGCTAGCGTCTTGATATACAGCAGGTTGCGGTTGGTATAGGATCGCGTAGGGTCTGTATTGACGAGGACCAGCACACCGGTAGGGCGTTCACCTTGTTGGGTACGCAGCATAATCGGTGCTGCGATTTCTGACACGGCGTTTTTCACCACCGGATAGTAAGCGCCTGCTTTTTCCTCTTGCGAGACATCTTCGACGTGTTCCGGCTCGCCACTGTCGAAGACACGCTGTGTCAACGAGCGTTTTTCAGGGTCAATGACGATACCGATAATCGCCTCGTGCGGGTTGCCGTTCATGTCAATAGCGGCCTCGACCTTTAGCTCACCTGTCTGAGGGTTTTGCAGCACAATCACCGCATAGTCGTTGCCTGATTGACCAACCAGACTCAGCGCCTTTTGCATGATGACGTGCAGCGTTTCGTTGCGCTCGAGCTGGGCGTTAATCATGGCGTCGATGGCGTTCAACGCCTCGAGTTCGCGGTTGCGCTCGGTCAGCGCCTGACGGGCGGTGTTGGCAAAGTAGATGGCAATAGCGGCATAGCTCGCCAGCCCTTCCAGCAGCAAGCGCTGCCGATGCCCGAAGCGCTGCGGATGCTGACCACGATAGTTGATAAACAACACGCCGACTTTGCGATTTTGCAAGCGCAATGGCACAACCGCCATCGAGCGGATTTGCTCACGTTCTTCAAAGTCGCCCTCGCGTTGTGATGCGTCGCCGCCTAGCTTTTCGTGGATGCTGTTGGCATCTTGTAGCCATAACGCCTGATCGTGGTGGTATGCCAACCACAGGATGTCGTTTGGCTCGGGTGTGATGGGCTGGGTGTAGTCGTCGTAGTAGGGGTCGAATAACTCACCGGAGATATAAGGTCGGAGCCGCAAGTCGTTGGTTGATAGGTCGCTTTCGACATGATAAAGCGTCACTAAATCCGCGTGCGCATTTTCCTGAATCCAGCCCGCAAGGTCTGCGACGATGGGCTGATCTTCGTTGATTCCCTGGATGAGTTCACGCCCGACGGTCGATAGGCCCTGTAAGCTCTCGAAGAGTTGCACAGCGTTGACGAGGCTGCCGACATGGTTCGTGATGGCCTCTAGCATGTGCAGGTCGTCCTCGTCATAGGCATATGGCTCAGGGTGTTGTACCGACAGTACCCCAAGCGGCACATCCCGAAAATATAATGGGATGAAAATCAACGACTCATAGTAAATCGTCTCGCGCCCTTCAATATCAAGCCGCAGCGGTTCGATGGGCAAATTACCCTGTGCGCTCTGTTGGCTGTAATGCTGGATGTGGTAGGGTCTGCGCGTTTCCAGCACATGTGCTGTTGCGCCGATAGCAGCGTTGGCGACCTCTCGCGGTTTGGTTTCGCCATGTTCATGGATCAAGAGGTCCATTGCGTGCTTCTGCGGTGAGTAAATGGCGAGGCTGTAAAAGTGGCTCATGTCGATGATGTCAGCCAGTTGGTCGCCCATCGTATCGAACAGCAGGCGAATGTCGCGCATATGCTGGTTGATCGTGTAACCGAAGCGGCTGACGGCTTGCGAGCGTTCCCGGAAGGAATGTATTTGCATCGCTAACGCCAGTTGTTCAACGATGGGTTCGATGCCCGCGAAGAACTCGGCATCAAAGTGACGCTCGTAGTCGAAGTTGATGAAAAGAATGCCCACGTAATGCTTTGGCGAGATAGCGAGACGCATAGCAGCAAAGGCGCGGATGTTGTGTTGCGCGACAAAACGGCTGTTATAGGTGCGCTGACTTGCCACGGATGACACAGCGAATTGATCTTGATCAGCCCGTAAGATCAGATCGACGTTACTATCGTCATTGAGGTGTTCGCCCCTAT
>DAOTTW010000223.1:0-1987 GCA_034437615.1 Anaerolineae bacterium
GCCAGCAGGACAAGCGCGAGCAAAAGTAAGCGCCGCAAGCGCCATAAACGTAAACTGTGTAAAAACATCAGAGGTCTCCTATTCCACCATGTTATGTGTAAAAGTGTGTGCTTGTAAGACATACAAGCGACTGTATTTGAGCCGTTGTTCGCACATTAGCGATACTAAACATCACATTAATAAGTTTACCACAAAACAGCCTGCTCTAAAAGAGCGTTAATAGCAATTTAAATTATAAGGGGCGCGACAGGGTGTTCTTACAATGACGTTACAAGTGCTATTGATGGCGTGTAGGGACGCCCTTCTTAGCATCCGCAGGTGGCGGACACACGCTAGCGCGGTTCAGCCCAGGTTCAGGACAGCCAAAAAGCACTTCAGCCCAGGTTCAGGACAGCCCGAAGGCTCTGAAGTGCGCATGGTGACGCAATGGGTTAAGTTGCGGGTTGCGCCACTTGCAGAAATGTTTTTATTAATTAGCGTTAGACCTCTACTGGAAGAACTTAACACTGATATATTGTTTGGGCGCAATCAAAGTGATATAATCTAACTAATGTACAAAAACGGGATGTCAGGAAGCTAATATGCTGGGTTTTTTGCGGGTCGCTCTTGTTGGTGGGCTTTTGCTCATTGCAAATGTAACAGCGACGGTTCGCGCACAAGAGAGCAGTGAACAGACGATTACAAGCTCGAATGAGCGCGTGCCTGTATTACTAGAGGCGATCAGTCAGGGCCTCAGCGCTGATGCGGCGCTTTCCACAACCTATGACAGTCAACCGCTGACACTTTCGACCTCTGCAGAGGCCGTCGGCGAGTTCGATTCACTCAATTGGGGCGGCTTTGAGTACGTCTTACCGCCAACAGCACCGCCCGAACAGGCGACGTGGCATACGTTTGCCTTCCATCGCGCCTTCGATTGCTACATGGTGCGCGAAACGGGGCGTCTTGGTAGCTCGCGCTTCCCTAGCCAGTTGCTGCAATTCACCAGCAGTGCGGATACGATCACATCGCGGGTGCAGCTAGCCTTTGTCACCTCACCGGGCGACTTTTGTGATGATCGCGACCCGCCAGCAGCAACCCCGCCGCCGACATTAACGGACACAGCAATTAACACGACAGACCTCTCCGATTACTTTCTGGATAAGCGCGTGCAACTGGGCGTCGATGGTCGTGAAAACATCATCAAGCTAGACATCGCCTACACCATGCCCGCCAGCATCCCAGCAACAGCAGGGGCCGACGACTGGACGCGCTTTGATCTCATCCAGGGTTACACGACGGGCCTCACCAATTATTACAGCTATGATCCAGCGACGAGCACCCTGACGCCGTACACGCTGGCAACGCTACCGGGCTATCAAACCGCAGATGCTGACGGGGGCCGCGAACAGGATTACGGTATTCGCGGTGATACACCGCTGATTCTGGCGACGCCAGACGACCAGCACGCACTCGGTTGGTTTACACCGGACGCCGCAACTGCCGACATCCCCGAATGGACATACGTCATCCAGACTGACCCCAATGAGATTACGCAGCGCTTCGTCTGCCGTGATACACTGCGTAACAACAACCCGCAGGGCACGACACAACGCGCTACCTGCTACCTCGCGGTTGGCACCACACAGGATGTCGTGGACGCGCTAGATTACCTCTACAGCAGCACGTCCGAGATCCGGGTGAACACCACATCCAACGCGGTTGCGGATGATGGGGCTTGCTCATTGCCAGAAGCGATCATCGCCGCCAACACGGATACCGCATCCGGCACGGCAGCAGGCGAATGCCCCGCAGGCGATGGTCCAGATACGATCGTACTGCAAGCAGACACAAGCTACAGCTACAGCGCGCCTTACGATGGCAACAACAACGCGCTACCCATCATCGAGGAAACGCTGACGATTCGCGGCGATAACAGCACCATCGAGCGCAACACAGCCAGCGCTACAAATTTCCGCGTGTTAGAGGCGAATGGCAGCACCGCCAGCCT
>DAOTTW010000224.1:0-5987 GCA_034437615.1 Anaerolineae bacterium
TGCCGCAACCATGCGGTATTTTCCGTTACCGCAATGACTATAGAGAATTTTCAAAGAAAATGCAAACGATTCGCTTTAGATTTTTCTAAAAAAGCGAACGGTTTTGAGTGCTCCTACGTGGATTCATATGCAACTAAAACACAGGTAACGACTCAGGCAGGCATATTTTGCGCGTGAATTGGCCCTCACCGCGCTGACGGGGAGCGCTGAAGCCGACTGAGCGCAAGGCCCAGCAGCAACCACAGCATGAACTCAAACGCTGGTTGCCACACCGTCACGCTCTGCCAGAAGCCGTAGGCGACCAGCAGCGCCACGACAAGCGTCATAGCCCAGCTTGCTGCCCCGTGCCCGCCTGTGCTGATGCCGTAGATGGCCAGTGTCATCAGCAGCATCAGGTAGGCCACCAGCCCGACTGCGCCATTAGCCTGCAAACGGTAGAGCAGGTCGTTGCTACGCTCCGGGTAGTCTGCGATGCTTGCAAAATCCGCGCCTGCGCCCAGGACAAGCTCTTGCTGTGCGGCCTGCCAGCTTTGCGCCCATGCAGCGCGACGCAGCGCGACATCCGCGCCAGGTATGGGCGTGCGCAAGCCGAAGCGCGTCAGCAGCACCTCATCCGTGAGCAAGCTCGCAGGCCGTGCCCCGCTTAATTCAACAGCTTCTTCGGCGGCGGTGACGACGCGCAGGCTGCCCCAGACCGCCTGTAACGTCTCGGCGCTGGCGGAGCTATTGAGCAACGTCAGGTTGACAGCCTGACCCGCGTATTGGCTAATATCCACGATGAAGCGCCGCCAACTGGCGTCAGCGTCGTTGCTGTCGGGGTTATGCTGATACGTAAACACGATCTGGCGCTGATCGCTGCCATCAGCGGGCTGTACAGCGATGCCAAACCATAACGGCTGACGTGTATCGCGTTGTGCGATGTTAAAATCCACCCAGGCCCCCGCGCCAGCAGGTAGCGACAGCGGATAGATCACCTGGCTGAGTTGGGCAGGGTGGGCGTTGATGACGATGGCGGCGCGTTGCGTCAGGCTGATGGCCAGATCGGTGATGCCCGCGTCAACCACATTCGCGCTATCCGCGACGCGGTTGGTGAAGGCCGTGAGGTTCAGCCCGACCTTATCTGCTGCGGGGATGCTCTGCACGATTGCGCCCTGTGGTTCATAGGCTGTTTCGGCTGTAATCAGGTTGACGCCCAGCAAGCCCAGCGCTGCGCCAAGCGGCAGCATCAGCAGGCCAACCCAGGTATCCAGGCTGCGGCGCTGTATCAGCGTCATCAGCAAAGCGCCAACGCCCACAATGACCCAGGCGAACCATTCATAGGTGAAGATCAGCGCCGCACCAATCACAGCCAGCGTGATCGCCCAGCCGAAGCGTTCCCGCGTCGGATAGCGGCTGTCGCCTGTCAGCAATAACACCAGCCCCGCGCCAAGCGTGAGATAAACGGCCAGAGCGCTGACTTCGGCGCTGACCTGTGGCGGCGCACTGAAAGCAGCGTCGATAATCACGGCGACGGCCAGGGCCAGCGTCGCCAGACCAAGCCCACGCAGCAACAAGCTATCATCACGCAGGCCACTGGCCAGCACGAACACGGGCAGCAGCGCTGCTACCTCCGGCGTATCTATCAGGCCGATGACGAAGGCATATGCCAGCGCCAGCAGCAGCGCAGGCCAATGCCGCAGGGCACGATCACGCACCACGCTCAGCAGGCGCAGCAGCAGCAGCACCCCAAGCATGACCAATACGGGCAGCGTCAGCGTTGGCTCGATGCCAAGCAAGGACTGCGCAAAGATCAGCAGCGTGGTCAGCAGCAGCGCGAGATTGTTGAGCAGTGTGAGCAGCATGGGCAGCCGCTTAACTGCCACGCACAGGCACAGCAGTCGGCGGCTCGGTCGCGCCGGTCTGCTGTGTGGGTGTGTTCGTCGGCGCAGGTAGCGTCAGGGTGGCCGTTGCGGTCCATGTCGGCGTGTGGCTCGGCGTCTGCGATGGCGTATTACTCGGCGCTGTCGTCGGTGTATCGGCTGGCGCGTCGGGCGTCGGTGATGCCGTTAGCGTCAGGGTCAGCGTGGGTGATGCGCCTGGGATGGGCGTCGTGCTCGGCAGGGCGGTCCATGTCGGCGTGTTGGATGGCGTCAGCGTCGGCGGCAAGGTAATCATCAGCGTAATGGTGGGCGCGACGGTGGGTGTGGCGCTGCTGGTCGCGCTCGGATATGGTGTAATGCTAGGCAGCGGCGTCAGGTTCAGGCGCAGGCGGCTCACCATCAGCGTGACGGTGGGCATGGGCGTGGCGGCAGCAGGTCCCGGCGTCGGCAGGGGTGGCAGCGGCGTCGGTGGATCACCGTCATTGTGCAGCAAGCCGCCACCCTGTAGGCTGCGTGCTGTGTCGCGTTGTGGCCTGCTGCTGATGGCGCTGCTAGCAGGCAGTGTGATCGTCGGTTGCGTATTCAATGCTTCGGCTACGAACGTGCGCCCTGGACTCAGCGTAAGCTGCAAGCGCATCTCGGTGGCGTTGGGCGTGTCCGTGATGGTCGCGGATGCCGTGCTGGTCGGTGTGTTGGTCAGCGTGAGCGTGGCTGTGGGTGTATGCGTGCTGGTGCTGGTCGTTGTGGGCGTGCTGGTATGGGTGCTGGTGGCTGTCGCCGTGTTCGTCGCCGTGTTGGTGGCGGTGGCGGTGTCTGCCTGCTGCGCGATGCTGCGCTCTGTCGGCAGGTCCGTCGTCCAGAAGATGTCACGGGTGGGCAATACACGCGCCGTCGGCACCGCTTCGCCATCGGGCCGAGTGACGACGATATTTGCGACGATGGCAACGCCCATGACCGTCACATAGGCAGCAGCAGCGATAATTAATAAGAAGCGCCTTGAGCGCATTGCGACCTCAAGCGAATTAACGTCAGTATGGTCTAGCTGATCCGTATTGTAATCGCTGATGGCTAAATAGAAAATGATGACGTACCCTACGATTGTCACTAAGGTGTTTGCTTTTGCTGACGGTTTCCCAACGCATCCGACAATTCATAGACAACGTGCCGCCTGTGGTGCGGTTGGCGCTGCTGCTGCTGATTCTGCTGCGTGTGCCCTGGCTGTTTAGCCTGGTCGAACGCGATGAGGGCGTGTTCGGCTACGTGGGCTTTGTGTTGGCGACGGGTGGCGCACCGTATGCGGATGTCGTGGACCATCACGGCCTGACGCTGTATGTGCTGTATGCCATCTCCTATCATCTGTTTGGCCCTGGCGTCATCCCGATGCGGCTGTTGGTGCTTGGGCTGCAAATGCTGCAAATCGGGCTGCTGTATGATCTGGCGGCGCGCTGGTTTAAGCGCACGGCGGCGGCGTGGACGGTGATTTGCTTCGTGCTGTTCACGAATATCCCCATATTTGAGGCGCATTACGGCCTGACACAGCCGCTAGCGATGCCGCTGGGGTTACTGGCGCTGTGGATTTACGAGCGGCGCTGCGCTGGTGCACCTGGCAAGGCAAGCGGCGGTTACACGCGCTGGTATCTGCTGGTGTGGTTGCTGATCGCGCTGGCGACATCTATACGGCTGACGCTGGTGATGGCAGGGGTAGCGCTGGCGCTGACGGTCTGCGTGGATACACTGTGGCAGGCGCAGACGTGGCAAGCTGGCTTGCTGATGTTGCTGCGGCGCGGCCTGCTGGCGCTGGCAATGCTGCTGCTGGTGTGGGCTGTGATCGCGCTGTGGTTGCTGCATCTGGGGTCGCTGGATGAATTTATCGTCATCCTGGGTGAGACGTTCGTCTATGGCGTGCAGACCGCCTATACCGTGCCGCCCATGCGCCGCCTGACGCTGCTGGAAGGTGCGCCGATGTTTGCATTGGCTGCGCTGGGTTTGCTGGTGATATTGGTGCAGGCTGGGCGTTTGCGGCGTGGGCATCTGCTGCTGTTGCTGTGGAGCCTGCTGTTTACGTTTGTGGTCACGCGCCCGCCGATGTGGGGCCACTACTTCATTCAGATCATCCCCTTTGCGGCGTTGCTGGCGGGTGTGGCGTTTGCGTATGCCCTGCAAAATCGGCAAAAGCCGGAAAATGACCCCACCCCAACCCGTTTCAAAGGTAGGTATTTTGGCGGACGTGCCATTGCGCGTCCCTACACAACCGTTGCGAACCGTAGGGACACCCGATGGGGTATCCGACGCTGGTTGCTGGTTGTAATTTTCATCAGCACATGGCTCATCAGCATCCCGCATATCGTCGGCCACTACCCGAATATGCACCCGCCGATCCCAGAGGGTCGCCAGTTGTTTAACCTGGCGGATCAACTCAGCTACAGCGATCAGATGGCGACGGGCGCATTGCTGAACGACCTGATGCGCAGGCTCCAGGCGCAAGACCCCGCCGCAAAGCTGTACGTGTATGGCAACAGCCCGCTGATTTACTGGCTGAGCGAGCAACGTGCTCCGGTCCGCGACACCTACGCCATCAATTATTTCGGCTGGGTGGTGCATGAGCACGGCGACCCACACCCCTTTGTGACGGTGCGCCGCCCGACGACGCAGGTGGTGCTGCTCAGCCGCTTGTATCGGCGGCCAGCCCTGACGGACGTTGAATACTACGTCACGCAATTTTACGAGCACGTCGCCACGATTGGCGCGGTGGACATTTATCGGCGGCCTGCCTGATGCGCTGGTTCATGTTCGTGGGCGTTGTGCTGCGGCTGCTGCTGATGCCGTTCACAATGCAGAGCGATGTGCGCTTCGTCGGTGATCTGGTGGCCATGCACGTCGATGCACGTGAATTCGTCACAGCAGACCCGCGTGCCGACTTGCCGCTGTACCCGCCGTTGGCGTATTGGACGCTGTATGCGTGGCAGCAGGTGGTCGGGCTGGTTGTGCCGGATGTGCATAGCCTGCAAAAAGACACGCCGCGCTCATGGCAGGATTGGTACACGCATCCGTCACGCTTTGCCATGCTGTTCTTGCTCAAGCTGTGGGTATTGCCGTTTGATCTGCTGGCCGGGTTGCTGCTGCTGCGTTTGGTCGCGGCGGATAAGCGGCGTTTGATCGCGGCGGCGTGGTTCCTGAATCCGGTGCTGATCTACACGACTGCGATACATGGCCAATTCGACGCGCTGCCTGTGTGCTTGTGCGTGCTGGGGTTGCTGGCGCTGCGTCGTCAGCAATTCGTGGCGTGTGGCTTCGCGCTGGGCGTGGCTGCGGCCTTCAAGCTGTATGCGCTGCTGTTTCTGCCCCCCTTGCTGCTGCTGCTGCCATCCGTTGCCCGTCTGCGCACGCTGGCCGCCTTCGTCGTGCCCTTCGGGTTGCCGTTTGTGGGCGTGTTGCCGCGTTATCTGGCGGGGCACCCGTATTATGACGCCTCGTTTGCCTTGCTGCGCGTCGGGGATGTGGCGCTGCCTGTGTATGCGCTGTTGTATGTTGCGGCAAGCGTAGCACTTTTGCGACTCCGCACACCGACAATCGGACGCCAGGAATGGCGTGCCTACAGCGCCTTCTTGCTGCTGCTGCTGCTGTTCTACCTGCAAGCGCCGTTTGACCTGCATTACTGGGCGTGGGCGCTGCCGTTTGTGTTGCTGCTGTGGGCTGATGATGGGCGTGTGTGGCGGCCTGTGGCGCTGCTGCTGCTGTGTGCGCTGATTTTATATCTGCGGGTGTGGCCTGCGTTCCTGTTGCCGTTGGATATGGCGACGTTCGGGCGTGCGTCGGGTGTGCTGTGGCCGGATGGGGTGGTTGTGCTGGCGCAAGCTGGCATTTTCGCGGGCTATCTGTGGCTGTTGTGGCTGAGCGTCAGAGCGCGTCCTTATCCAGCAAATCCGCAAGCGTGACCTGAAAACCGGCAAAGAGTGGCGTCACGATCTGCTGATCCTTGCTGTACACCTGCGGCGCGCTGGCGTCCGTGCGATATTGAAAGACCTCGTTGCGCGTCGGGTAGATGATCCAGGCTTCTTCGGTGCCGTTTTGCAGGAAATCCACGACGCGGGCGAGTTGGCTGGCCTGCGTCTGGCCCGGTGATTGCAC
>DAOTTW010000225.1:0-10161 GCA_034437615.1 Anaerolineae bacterium
CTCAAACGAGCACTAACCTGAATTATCGCGCAGCGCCGTTTATCCTGCCGAATAACGTGATCGAGGTCATTCCGGCTAAGACACTCGTGCAGGTCATCGCACAGCTACCGAGCCGCACGTGGTGGAAGATCGTCTATGGCGGTAATGTTGGCTGGATCAGTGCGCAGTTCACAACGCTATATGGCAGCAGTTGCAACACGCTACCCGTCGAAAATCCCCCCTTCCCGACCTTTACGCCGACGTGGACGCCACCCTTTATCCCACCGACAGCGACAGCGACACACACACCAACGCCACCGCCAACACCGACACCCCTGAACACAGTAACACCGACCATGCCCCCACTGCCGGATTTGCTCATCACGAGCGTAACCGGACCCATGCAGATCAGCTTGCTAACTGGCACGACAATCGAAGAAGATTATAACGTCGGCATCACCAATAACGCGGCTGGTGACGCGGGTCCATTCCGTGTGGTTTACACCGTCAACAGCGGCACGCCAACCGAATTAACGACTGTCTCCGGCCTGCAAGCAGATACCAGCGTCAACTTCACAGCCACGATCGCCTTCAGCAGCCCCGGCACGTACATCATACGCTTCCAGGCAGACCCGGACGACCAGGTGAATGAAGCCAGCGAGGTCAACAATTTCGGTGAGATCACGGTGACGATAACGGGGGCACCCGCCAGCGGCAATTAACCCGGCCACAACAGTTGGCGACCACGCACTAACCAGATCAAAACCCGCAAGCGTGCGAAAGTGCGGTACAATGCAGAACAAAGTGCCGCACGCGCTAACGTGCGATAACCGTGCTCACACGCGACCTATCGCTATCGTCCCAGGAGCAGCCCATTGTGAGTCGCATCATCCGCTTTATGATGATTACACAGGCCGTTGATTTTTCGATGAAGATCACACGGGCGCTGGAAGCAGTGGGCGGCTTCGAGGTGCAAAACTTCACATCTGGCAAGAACGCCCTGAGCCACCTGCGCGAGCACCCGCATGATGTCGTCCTGGTCGATTTCACACTGCGCGATAAAACAGGCGTCGAATTAGTACAGGCTATCCGGCGCTTACAACCCGACATCGGCGTGATTGCTGCGCCCTATCTGCCGTTGGTCATCTCGCAGACACGTACCCTCAATATGCAAGGCGTCGTGGATATCCCGATCAGTGCCCGCCGCTTGATTCCCTTGATCGAACGCGCTGCCGGATTCAACAAGGCGTCGGAGACAGGCAAGCAGACAGGGGCGAACGTCAGGCGCATCAACCCGACAGGGGCGAACACAGCACCCGATGCGACACAGACCGCCGCCGACACCACGCCCAGCCTGCCACCCGACCCCAACGCCGAGCAACCTTTAGAATATGTCTTGCAAGAAGCAGGCGGCGGTAGCACGCAGTTACAGGCATCACAGCCCATGCTGCCCGCCGATGATTCGCAAATTTCCGATGAATCGCTAGAGATATTCCGGCGCTTAGCCGCCGAGGAGCCGCCTCTACCGGGTAAAGCACAAAACCCCACCGTCAGCGACCTGATCGCCACATTACGCAACCGCCGCAACGCTGCTGAAGTCATCGAACAATTCGCACAAGCACACGCCGATTTGCTGGACGCTGCCGCCGAGGGCGACACAGTGCAGGATAAGCCAGTAGATGCTGAGCGAATCCCCGCAGCGCTCATCTTGACCTCAGCAATGGATGGCACAACCCCCATCGAAGCCTTCTCGCTATCGCAATTCATGCAGCACATCGCAGAGCAACTCCCAGCAGAGCGGCAGAATGTGCTGCCGCTACCCTCATGGGTGCAGGAAAGCGTGCGCTATACGCTGGAACCGGACTTCCTGCAAACGCTGACACCAGAGTACATCGGCCAGACGACGATTCAATCCGGCGATGTCTCCTTCGGCATCACCAACGCACAAACCGAGGTCTATGAGCGCCCAGGCAACACAGAGCCGAACGCCGACGCCTTCATCATCGAGCGCGATAGGCTGCCGCCGCCGCCAGCGATGCCGCCACGCCCACAAGCATCGGCAGCGCAAAAAACAGAAGCGGAAACAAAACCAGAGCCAGAACAGGCGACAGCAGCACAAGATGCGGCTGACGGTGTGCACGTCGGCTATGATCCGCACATTGGTCAGGTCGCTGTCACGCTGACACAAGCGGCACTGGAGCTATCCGCGCAGGCAACGGTGCTGGCGCAAGATGGCAAAATCGTGGCCTATGCGGGCAACCTGCCTTTAGAGGACATCGAGAGCCTACGCGCACAGATTGACGACGATTGGCTGGTGCAGCCCCAGCAGGCACGTATCCGCTTTGTGCGGCTTGACAGCACAGGCACCGATTACATGCTGTACACCCGCGCCACGCAAACGGCCTTCACGCTGTCGATGATTTTCTCCGGCACGCTGCCGCTTGGGGTCATCCGTCAACAGGCCAAACGCCTGCTCGATGCGCTGGAAAGTGCGCCCGACGATGCAGCAGCGGGCACAATCGCACTGGAAAGCACGCCCGACGATGCAGCAGCGGACATCAGCGCAGCACCAATTGAGCCGGATGCAGACGATTCAGAAGCACAAACACCACAGCCCGCGCAGGCCGCCGACGCCCTGCAAGCACCAGGCCCTGCACCGCAACCCCGCATCGCATTGCCAGCGGAACCGCTCATCGAAGTGGCCGAGGCCGAAAACCTGGCCCCGCTGACGTTCGTGTGGATGCTCGGTGATGCACTGGATACGCTGAGCGATAACATGGCGCAAAACCTCATCATGGGCTTGGATGTGCAGTTGACGCAGAGCGGCTGGCGCGTGCACGATGTGCAGGTGATGGCGCGTAGCGTGTATGTCTTCACCGATGCCCCCGGCAGCAAAAGCGGTCAGGCACATGTGCGTGATTTGCAGCAGTTGGCCACGCGCATCGTACAAAGCGTGCAGCCGAATGTCGTCGCTGAACGCTTGTGGCTGGATAGTTACCTCGTGCTGACGCCAGGGCGTGCCCTGAGCCGCGACGAAACTAACGAATTCATGGCCTTCGCACAGCTTTAGCGCCGCACAAACTCAATCCAGTAATGATCTGCAAAGTTCGACAGCACCCCGTAGCGGCTGAGTCGGTCATCCCAGCGTATAAGACGCCGTAACCACAGCGGACGGCGCTCAATGACCCCGTATACGTCGCTAGGCGGCAGCAGCAACCCTAGCGGGTACACGTTCACGCGCCGGAAATAGGGCGCAAAATCAGCGCTTAGGCGGCGCACAGACGGGTAGGCAATAGGTATAACGCCTGTTTCATCAGCAGGCTGAAAGCTGCTGCGCCCCAAACGCCGAAACGCCACCCGAAACTCCGCATGGGCAGCGTGCCACGCTACTTCCCATAAGCAAAACGGGGCCATCACACCAAACAGCGCACGCCCACCCGCAGGCATCCGCGCTGCCAACCATTCAGCCAACAGTCGCCAGTCCGTCAGGCAGTTCAGCGGCCCAAAATTCGAGTAGACACCATCAAATAGCGACCACTCATGCGCAAAACCCTGTGGCAAGGCTTGCAAATCCAGCGGCGCAACCGTCACATTAGCATTATGCTGTGTTTTGCGGCGCGTAGCATTCAACATCTGCGGGCTGCTATCGGTTGCCAGCACATGCACCCCCTGCTGCGCCATGAAGAGCGCATCGTCACCCGTACCGCAGCCTAGCTCTAAGGTGTGTGTGCCGGGTGGGAAGGCCGCCTGTAAGCGTGCATGGACACGTGCACGCAGATGTCGCGCAAGTGGGCTGGCGCTGAAATCCAGATCATAGGTATTGGCGAGCGTATCGAATGGCTGTTGCATGAAAAGGTGCCTGTCTATCGTGTTAGCCAGCGCGATGTCTATTAAGTTCCAATGAAGTAGGTCTATTCTAACGTGTTGACAATTTAACTTGAGTTAAAATGAACGTAGTTAAAGTATCGTCTTTAACCGTAAAGTGCTTTGGAGTGTACAAAATGGTTGCGTTATCGCAAAAAACGTCAGCAGGTCCGACACTGAAATCCTTCAAGGCCATTAACGTCCTCATCACGGTTTTCCCGGATCGTCTGATCGTCAAATATCTCGGAATGTTAAGCAAGCTCACAACATCGGAATTGCGCAGCCCGGATACGATTATGCTGCGCGATATTGCTTCAATTGAACAGTGTGATATACACGATACCACACATGGAATGCGTCAGCTTGTCATCCATCAGAAGGACCATAGCGAATCAGTTTATGTACTGTATTCAGAATGTGCGCAGCACAGCGTTACAGAACTGATCAACGCCATCACAGCCTACCAGCAAGGCATTGCGCCCACAGCAAAAGCCTGAGCTACGCCTACCTGTGGTGCCACCAACTATAAGATTACGGGCCATAACCCTATAACAATTGCGTTGGCGCACGTTTTAATCCTCTAGCCAAACCGAATTCGCAACTGACAACGCGCAAAGCAGCGTTTATGGTGTTGTGGATACGCCGTCAATGTCTAACGCTTGTGGGCCAAAGTGATTATCCTGGACTGGCTAAACAACTTGCTGCAATTGGTTGCCTTCGCTGCTGCGTTTGGCTTGGTTTGCATCGTACTGTGGACGCCGACAGCCACAACTGAAGCGCAAGCTGTCGCCCCTGGTCGCACCACCATATCGCTTGCCCGTGCGCAGCGCTTGCTGCTGGCTGCATTCGGCACGCTGATGTCCGTAGCTGTGTTTCTCTTTAGCACCCATCAGGCATTCGTATTAGAGCGCACAATCCTTGCGTTTGCACTGGTCGCGCTGCTGACCTTTGTCGTGGTGCTGCTGGCTGTGTTGCTCGGTGATGTCTCTGTCACTGGTTTACGTTATACCGTGCTGGGCACGGGCGCAGCGCTCGTGAGCGCACTTTGGGCGGTCTGGTCCGGTGCGGCTTTCACTATAATGGCTGGCACCATCCAGGCACTAACGCTCATAGGTTGGTTGGCACTGACGGCGCTGCTGCTATCGTTTGCGAATGCATTACGCCTGCTATACACAGATGACGCCCCTTTCACGCAGATATTGCGCATTCCGTTGCTGTTGTTGGCCATCGCTCTATGCTCCGTGACGTTGCGCACGGCGCTACCGCTGAACATCGACAGCGTATTGACCGCGCTAGGGCTGCTCCTGCTATCGTATGGGGTGCTGCGCGTCGAGTTTATTGAGCCACTCCAAACGCTCCGGCGACAAACGCACAGCTACGAAGCCGATTTACACCGCAACACACAGGCGCTACAGGCTGAACAGGCTCGCGTGCAAGACCTCGACAAGCAGTTAGACGACGCGCAAGCACACAAGCAGCAATTCCTGAATAATATGAGCCATGAGTTGCGCACGCCGTTAAACGCCATCATCGGCTACAGCGATTTGCTGCTGCACAACACCTATGGCGGCTTGACCGAAAAACAGCATGATCGCTTGCTGCGCATCCGGCACAACAGCCATTACCTCGTAACGCTGGTCAGCAACGTGCTGGATTTACAACAGGCTGACGCGGCTACGTTGAAGCTTGACGTATGTGAATTTCAATTGGTTGACGATGCGCTGCGTCCGCTGCTAGAGGATTACCAGGCGAGATGCGCCAGCAAAGGGTTACAATTACACGTTAAGCACCCCTCACACATCCCCCAATTACGTGGCGACCCACAGCGCATTTCACAAGTTTTCGATCAACTGTTAGACAATGCCGTGAAATTCACAGAAGCGGGTCACATTCGGGTAACGGTGGATTATTTGCAGGTGGTGGCTGGCGTCTTGAATACGACAGCGAACGACGCCGAAGCCTCACAGCATAGTCAGCCTGCCCTTGCCGAAGCCCTAGAGGACGATCTGCCAGAATCAAGCTGGCTGCGTGATGGTCGCTGGGTGCTTGTGCGTGTCAACGATACGGGTATCGGCATGAGCAGCTATGAACTGCAACGTGTTTTTCAACGCTTTCATCAGCATAACCCAAGCGCCACGCGCAAACATGCCGGCGTCGGGCTGGGGCTGGCGTTGGCGCAACATCTGGTAGACCTACACGACGGCGTTATCTGGGCACAAAGCACACCGAGCACAGGCAGCACCTTTTCCGTCGCGTTGCCGGTGCTGCCCATCTTTGAACCAGGGACCATTCGAGAGTTTGCCTTGATTGAACAATAATATAAACTGGTCGTGGTAGTACCTTATGGAAAAACGAAAACGAATTCATAGAATCCTATGTGAGGTCGCAACGTGCTGCGCCCTGGGTGCAAGGCATTGCATTCCTACAGATTGTCTGGGCTTGTTTTCGTTCATCCATCACGACACAAACTATAAGGAAATTTTCATAGACACCGTACCAAAGGAGTTCACCACGTGGCCAGTCATCGCATACTCGTCGTAGAAGATAACCAGGATAACATGACGCTGATCGTGGATGTGCTGACCTTGCTGAATTATGAGGTCATTCAGGCTACCGATGGTGAGCAGGGGGTTAACGTCACACAGGCGGAAAAGCCCGACCTGATTTTGATGGATTTGTCGTTGCCGCACATGGATGGCTGGACGGCAACGGGTTTAATCAAGGGGGACAGCGACCTGAAGAAAATACCCATTATCGCGCTGACGGCCCATGCGATGGTCGGTGACCGCGAGCGAGCCATACAAGCAGGCTGTGATGATTACCTATCGAAGCCGATTAACCTGAAGGAACTTGCGCTGAAGCTGGGTTATTATCTGAACCGCAATGACGATGACGGTCAACACGACGACGATAATCAGCAAACCACACCAAAAGCGTAGCGTATAAAAAGGCGCAACCGTGAAAGTACTGATTGTTGATGATAACCTGGATAACATCGGCTTGATTCGAGACATCCTTTCGATGAAATCATATGACCTGATTGAAGCCCCGAATGGCCAAAAAGCCCTGGATGCCGTCACTGCAACACCGCCCGATCTGGTTTTGCTGGACGTTAACATGCCGGGCATGGATGGCTTTGAGGTGTGCCGCCGCCTGAAGGCCGACGAGACGACACAGCACATCCCGGTGATTATGCTCACAGCGCTGGCGGATGTCGATAGCCGCGTGAAGGGGCTGGAAGTGGGCGCGGATGATTACCTGCCCAAGCCCTTCAGCCCGAAGGAATTGCTAGCACGTGTCGAGCGTAGTTTACGCGCCAAGAGCACCGCCGACGAACTCAAGACGCGCCAGCAAAATTTACAGCAGACGTTCAAGCGCTACGTCGCCGCATCCGTCGTCGAAGAAATGCTGCGTAACCCGGATCAGATTAAGCTCGGCGGTAAGCTGCGCAATATCACGGTGCTCTTTGCAGATTTAGAGGGCTTCACCAGCCTCTCCGAGAGCACACCACCGGAGCGCTTGCTACAATTGCTGAACGTCTACCACGCCTTTATCGTGAAAATCGTCATTATGTACGGGGGTACGATAGATAAATTCATTGGCGATGGCGTGATGGTGTTATACAATACCCCCGCTGAACAGGAAGATCACATCGCTCGTGCGGTAAAATCTGCCTTGCACATTCAAGACGAATTGCACTGGTTCCACGAAAAATTACAGGAACATGAGCGCCTGACCATTAACTTTGGTATCCACACCGGCATGGCAATCGTCGGCAACGTGGGCACCGATGATCTGATGGATTTCACAGCCGTAGGGGATACGGTAAACGTGGCCGCGCGCTTGCAGCAAACCGCTCATAGCGGGCAAATCCTGGTGAGCGAGACGACCTACCGCAGCGTTGAAGATTTCGTCTTTGGGCGTTCACGCGGCGAACTGCGCGTGCGTGGCCGTAAGGAAATGGTGGTTGCCTATCAAGTGTCGAACACTTATTTTGAATGAACCCCTAAATTTACTTCGCAGCGCCTCTTGCTTATTTAAGATAAATTAAATCGTTCTTTTGAGCGTCACACCCACAGGTGTAGGCAAGCAACACACAAACACCAACATCACACCTAAATACCAAAACAATACCACACCCGAACATCAATGGAGGCGTAACTCAGCAATGACACCGGATATGTGGGTTGCCCTGGCTATTTTGGCGATGGCCATTGTACTCTTCGTTACCGAGTGGATACGGCTTGATGTCGTGGCGCTCGGCGTCGTGATTCTGCTCATCCTGACGAATGTTCTCTCCGTCGATCAGGCATTAGCGGGCTTTTCCAGTAGCGCCGTTATTTTGATTGTCGCGCTATTTATCGTCGGCGGTGCGGTCTTTCAAACGGGGCTAGCAGGGACCATCGGCGATCAAATTTTGCGTGTCGCAGGCAGCAGCGAAAATCGCCTCGTGATCGTCGTAACGCTGGCCGTCGCGGGCTTATCTGCTTTCATCAGCAATACAGGCACAGTTGCATTGCTGCTGCCTGCTATCCTCAGCGTGGCCGCCGTCGCAAAAATCAGCGCGTCACGCCTGCTGATACCGCTGGCCTTTGCATCGTCCTTCGGTGGTGCCGCAACGCTGATCGGTACACCGCCGAACATCATCGCCAGCGAAGCGCTACGCGATGCCGGTTTTTCGCAGCTTGATTTCTTCGCCTTCACGCCCGCTGCTGTCGTGCTACTGCTTGCCGGTGTCATCTTCATGACGACCATCGGCAAGCGCCTGCTGCCGGACCGCAGACCCACCGATGAAGAGCCGCAAGTAGTCTCACCAGAAGAACTGCTCGAAAACTACAAGCTGCCAGAAAGCATCTACAAGGTACGCATTCGTAAAGCCTCGCCCATCGTCGGCAAACAGCTAAGCGACGTACACCTCAGCACCACCTTCGGCCTGAACGTGTTAGAGATTTCACGGCCTGCACCTGCACAAACGCTGGTGGAATTCGGTGGGCAGCAAATCGTGATGCAGAGTAAGAAAAACAGGAATATCCCGATTCACCCGCGTATGGATACGGAGCTGCACCGCGACGACATCTTGATCTTGCAAGGGGACGCCAGCGCTGTCAGCAACGCCGCCGCACGCCTGACTCTAGCTATCCAGCCCAAAGCCGCCGACGAAACCGAATCCATCATTTCCAATGAGGTCGGCGTGGCGGAGGTCGTCTTACCGTCACGGTCCGCGCTAATTGGCAAAACGCTGGTTGATCTGCGCTTTGGCACCAATTACAAGCTGACGGTGATGAACATCAAACGCCCCGGCCAGGATGAACCAATCGACTTGCGCAATACCTCGTTGCGCTTTGGCGATACACTGCTGGTACAGGGCGAGTGGCGCGACATTCTAGCACTGCGCAAATACTCGCGGGATTTCATCCTGATTGGTGAAACCGAAGTCGCACGGCACGTACTAAACTGGCAAAAAGCCCCGATTGCCCTGGCTGTGCTGTTTGGCATGATGGTGCTGCTAGTCACGGGCTGGGTGCCGACGGTTGCCGCCGCGCTTATTGCTGCGATGACAGTGGTGCTGACGGGCTGCCTGACGATGGATGAAGCCTACGACTCGATTGACTGGAAGAGCGTCGTCTTGATCGCGGGCATGATCCCGATGAGTACCGCGCTGGAGCAAGTCGGCCTCGTGGATGTGGTCGCCAATCTATTCACGGATACGCTGGGGGCTGTCGGGCCTTTGGCGGTGATGGCGGGCCTATATCTGCTGACATCGGTGTTTACGCAGGTACTCTCTAATACTGCGACGACCGTGCTGCTGGCCCCGATTGCGATTGCCGCCGCGCTAAACCTGGGCGTTGCGCCGCAAGCCTTCGTGATGTCCGTTGCGGTCTCCGCGTCGATGGCCTTTGCATCGCCTGTCGCCTCACCCGTGAATACGCTGGTGATGGGCGCAGGCAATTATCGCTTCAGCGATTACATCCGCATTGGCGTGCCATTGATCTTGGTGACGTTCGTCATCAGCATGGTGATTCTGCCGCTGCTGTTCCCGTTGTAACCTGGCCTGCCGACGGCATCGTGTAGGGGAGGGCCATGACCCTCCCGCAAATTAGCCCGTAATCGGCAAACTACTGATCGGGTACGACGTATTGATAAAGCTGGCATTCACCCAACCGACGACGCCACCTTCACCGGGCAAACGCACCTGTAGCCACGTTCCGGCTGCATTGCGCCCACTAAGCAAGACGCTTGTACTCCTGAAGACGACGGTCACCACAGCGAAGCTCACGCTTGGGCCTTGACGCACATTAAGCGCACCTGTGTTCACTG
>DAOTTW010000226.1:0-30259 GCA_034437615.1 Anaerolineae bacterium
GTGGTCGTCATTGCTTGCGATCACCCGGCCATCTGGCGCGATCAGGCGCAGTAGCGGGTCCAGCGTGCCGGATGCATCCTGTGCGCTAATCGTAACGCGGCTATCAGCAGCGAGTTCCAGCGCTTCACGGTGGCTGCGCCCCGCCAGCAGATAAACGCGCCGTGTTTCTGCTGTATCATCTGTGCTGATCGTCTCGCTGAGGGTGGCTTGCGTCAGTGTAACCTCGGCTTGCCCTGCGCTGACACCGTTGAAGCTATCCACGCGCAGCGTATACGCCCCTGCTTGCGGCAAATACAGCGCCGTAAGTTCGGCGTCGCGTTGCAATCGGGGTGCTGCGTCTGGTCCCTCTGTATTTGGTTCAATTGGGGGTAGCAGCGTATCGTCGTTGTAGGCCAGCAATTGACCATCGGGTGCGATAACGGCCAGCGTCGTATCCAACGCGCTATCTTGTGCGGGGGTATTCAGGGCGCGTGTGCGGATGTCGATCAACTCATCACCAGCGGAATCATAGGTCAGCAGGGCGGGCGCTACGGCGCTGATGTCGACAATGCGTGTGCCATCGGGCTGAATGCTCTGCGTATCGCTCGTCTGTGCGTGCAATGAGCTTAATGAGTGCAACGGGTATAATGGGTGCAATGGGACGAAAAGCAGCAGGAAAAGGCCCAGAAGTGTTATAAAATCGCTTGCATATGGTGATCGGTGCATTCGTCTCGTCCTACGCTGGGGCAACATGGCCATATTTGCCTGAGCACTGTACGCGAATTGTGGTACAGTTGCAAGCATTAGCGCCCAATGGACAATACAAGATGTGCCATCGCATGAACGATCTCGTGGACATGATGACCTGTTTGATTTCATACAGATGCCTATGCCAAAAGTAACTTTGCTGTTGATCTGTGTAAGCCTACTTGTGCTCGCAGCGTGCGACACACAGCCACAGTCCGTCGCGGAGGCCGAACCGACAGCCACGCTGCTGCCGATTGTCAGCCGCACGCCGCGCTTTACGGCCACGCCACAGGCAACGCGCACACCATTGCCCACATTTACCTTTACGCCAACCGATACCTCCGTGCCCCCTACGCCGACGCTATCGCCCACCCCCACGCTGACGCCCACGATTGTCGGCATCGTGCAGGGGACGCGCCGCATCAACGTGCGCTCTGGCCCTGGAGTTGGCAATGCCATCGTTGATACAGTCTCACCCGGCACCGGCGTACAGATTACCGGGGCTAACCCAGAGGGTGATTGGTTGCAGGTGGTGCTAGAGGATGGTCAGTCGGGCTGGATTTCGCAGAGCTTGCTGTTCATCGCGCCCACCACAACGCCCTTCCCCACACCGACGCCCTCGCCGGATTTAACCGCGCTGTTCCTGGGGACGCCACTGCCAACCGCTTTCCTGGGTGGTGGCACCGTGACGCCGACGCCGCCTAATGCTGTGACGACAGGCACGGCCAGCGTTGCTGGGGCTGCTGATGATAGCGATGGTGATGGTGATGACGGAGATGCAGGCGGTTCGCTGGCGTTTATCCCCACCGTAGACCTGCAAGCCATCAATGCAACGGCGACAGCGTTGGTTGCCGGGGCCGCGACATCGACACCGCGCCCACAATCCAGCAGCACCAGACCGCCAACGATTGACGCCAGCGCCACCACAGCCCGCGAAATTGTGCTGACGCCGGTGGATACAGAAACCTTCGCGACCTTTGCACCACCGACAGCGACATCCAGCAGCGCAGACACGGGCAATGCAGGCAATACAGGCGCGGCGCAGGTGCTCGAACCGGGTACGGATGGCGCGGACGTGTTCGCCTTTTGTGATAACCGCGCCTACAGCATCGCCCCGCCGGATGCGCTTTCAGCAGGCTCCACTATTGATATTTACTGGGCCTGGTTTGCCAGTACGCAGGCGCAGGTCGGCCAACACGTCGATGCTGCCGTGCACGATTTGCGCATCAATGGCCAGCAAATCACCGACTTAGAGCCGTATCGTGGACCTGTGGCGCAGGAACTCGGTGATTTCGTGACGTACTGGTTTGTCCCTTATGGGCCATTGCCAGCAGGCGACTACACGATTACGTATCGCGTTAGCTGGGAGCGTCAGATCACGGATGGTTATAACTTCTTCGGGCCGGATACCAGCATCCCGTTTGAAGAGGAAAGCTGCACATTTACGGTAGAATGAGATAATAGGGTAGAATCACAGGAAAACATGGACGGTGAAAGTTGGTAATCGTTGTGGCGGCCAACGCCGCCCCGGACGACAAGAATGGCGTCTCTACGCGAGACGCTGACCAACCGTAGGGACGCAGCAAGCTGCGTCCGCCACGATGACGATGCGACCTGAATGGTGCTGAAATGCTGACGGGCCGACAAGCTGACAGGCTAACAGGCTAACAAATAGAAAAGGATCACTCACACATGCACAAACGTTCAACCCCTATTGTACTACTGATTGCTGCCCTATCGCTGCTCGTGCTGCTGCCGTTAGCGGCGCAAGATGGCATCAGCCTGCCTATTACAGCCGATACAAGCTACACCGTTCAGCGCGGCGATGCGCTGGATACCCTGGGCGCGTTTTTTGATGTCAGCCCGACCTGCCTGGCAGAGACCAACGACATCGAACCGACAGCCCGCTTAGAAATTGGGCAGACGCTGCTCGTTTCGGTGGATTGCCCGGTGTATGGCGCTGACCCGCGTGATGAAACCGTCGGTCTGGTGCGGGTGCAGCGTGATACGGTGCGCTTCGTGGATGACTGCGACGGTTACCGCGTGCAAAAGGCGGATACGCTGGACGAGATCGGGCAGGAATTGGATGTGTCGGTGGTGGCGTTGCTCGCAGCAAATGCGCTTGAGCGTGGGCGCGACCTGACCGAAAACACCTGCTTGACGATTCCAGCAGGCGCACCGCCTTACGGCACTGTGCCCGCATCCGATATGGGCATCGGCGGTGGTGCGAAGGTCGCTGGGGAAACCTATGTCGTGCAGCGCAACGATACGCTGGATGTCATCGGGCAGGAATTTGATGTGTCGGTTGTAGCGTTGCAGCAGGCCAATGGCATCGAAGACCCACGCACGCTGCGCCCCGGTATGACGCTCGTGGTTCCGGCAGGTGCAGCAGCTTACGGTGTATTCCCGCCCACAGATGGCAGCGCTGTGCTGGCAGACACCGCACCGAGTGGCTTCACGCTTGACGTCGAAACGGGTGAGTCGTTAGACGACATCGCGCAGCAGTTTGACGTGTCGCTACGCGCTATCGAAATCGCCAACGGTGTGAACCCTGGCCGCAACGTCATGCCTGGAACAGCCATCTTCATCCCGGATAACGCGCCTGTCTACGGCGTCGATGACTTCGACCCGGCGACGCTGGGCGCAGGTGGCGGCAGCACAGCGCCAGCCGTAACAGTCGGGCCGGATACGTATATCGTGCAGCCCCGCGATACGTTGGAGACCATCGCCGCAGCGACAGACAAGCGCACGCAATGCTTGGTGGACGCCAACGACCTGCAACGGCCTGCGCTGCTGCAACCGGGGCAAACGCTCTTCATCGACCCGGCCTGCGGCCCCTATGAGGGTGTCTATCGGCGGCCACTGCAAGCGGCTGACTCTGACGGCAGCACGGGTGATGCAGCAGCAGATGCCAGTGGTGGCGTCGGCTAACGCCCAATACAGCAATGCGGCTGACGCCGCCCGGACGCCAAGAACGGCGTCCCTACAAAGCATCGTTCGCAGGGACGCGCCGAGGCGCGTCCGCAAGCCGCCGCCACATTTCTGCTAGGCTGCACAAGAACGGCGTTTAGGTGTTGTCGTGCTCCTCCTGAATGTAACGCGGTGCTGTGTATTCGTCATCAGTATCAGCAGCGGAGCCAGTGCTGTCGCTGGTGGGTGTCTCGTCAGCCAGTGCAGCCGCGCCGTTCATATCCCGCAGCGAGTTAAACAGCTTGGCGGCCCGCTTCAGCACCGATTCAAAATCATCGTCGGAGAGCGCTTCGACCTTCGCCATGAACATCTGCGAGACTTCCGGCACGTTCATCAGCAGGTCCATCAGCGTATTGCCTGTGCTGTGCGCACCGTTGCCATTGGACCCGTTGCCACCCTGCCCAAACTGCACGATGCGCACGTTATTGCCGAGGCCCCCCATTGCATCTGCAACAGCGCGGACTTTCTCGATGTCGGCCTGTGTCACCTGCTCGATGACGAATTGGCGCAGGTTGATTTCACCCTCGGCGGCGCTGGCCGAGGCGATTTCGCGGCGGCCAGCGGCTTCTGCGAGTAGCTTGGCCTTTTCACCTTCAGCCTCAGCCAGCAAGCGCGCCCGCACACCCTCAGCTTCGGCGCGTACACCGGCGGCCTCGGCTTCCTTCATGACTTGCAGCGCAATGGCATCAGCGCGGCCTTGCTGCTCAACGGCGTCGGCGTCGGCCTGTGCACGCTGGCGTGTGGCGTTGGCTTGCGCTTCTGCTTCGATCTCGATACGGCGGCGCTCAGCCTCGGCACGGATTTCGATAGATTGACGGTCTGCGCGGGCTGGCACCAGCACAGCGGCCTCCTGTTCTTGTTCCACTGCCAATGCACGGCGGCGTTGCACTTCCTGATCGGAATCGGCCTGCGCAAGCCCAATTTCGCGGCCCACCTGCACCTCACGCAGTTGCAGGGCTTCGCGCTGCTGCAAAATCTCGCGCTGTGAATCGAGTTCGGCTTGTTCGGCCTGTTGCCTGGCCATCGCGGCCTTAATGCGAGCTTCACGGTCCGCTTCGGCGCGTGCAATTTCGGCGTCGCGCTTCACGGCTGCGATCTGCGGCGCGGCCATCGCTTGGAGGTAGCCTTCTTCGTCGGTGATTTCTTCGATGCCCATTGAGATGATCTTGACGCCCATCGCTGCCACATCGTCGCTGGCCAAATCCTGCACGCGCTGCACGAATTCGTCGCGGTCACGGTGGATATTCTCGACGGTCATCTGGCCGACGATAGCGCGGAAGTTGGCGCTGAGCGTTTCTGTGATGACCTGCCGCACCTCTTCGCGTGTTGAATCCAGGAAGGCTTTTGCGGCGGTCTGGATGGCACCTTCTTCGCCGTCAATCTGCACCTGCGCCACCCAATCGAGGCGAATGGGCACGCCGCTAATCGTATACACTTCGTCTTTTTCGGTTTTGATCGTCATAATCGTCAGGTCTAGCGTCTGGTGCGTCTGGATGATGGGCCAGACGAACACACCGCCATTCGAGACCATGCGCGTCCCGCCGCTACCATAGACCACAAAGACTTTACTGGGGGGCACCTGATAGTAGTAGCGCGATACCAGCACCACCACGAACACCACAATCAGCGCAAGTGCGCCACCGATGATAATAATTGTTTCCATGTGTTGTTTAGCCTCGTATCATAATGTTTTTCTGTGTGTGCTTGTTGTCGTGTCCTGTCGTATAGGGGTTTAGCGTGCCAAACCCAGGGCTTAGCACGCTGAGCCACTACGACGCTATTGGCTCAACTTCATAGCTGATTTAATTTTACTCGGAATTGCGGCGGCGGACAGTCAAGCGCCCATTATTGATGCCGACAATCGACACAATCGCGCCCTTTTCCAGCGGCTCAGCGTCTTCGATGTGGCGCACCGCGTACTTGATGCGCTCGCCGTCGATAATCAGCGCCTCACCGAGTTTGCCCGCAGGCGTATCAACGGTGATGCGTGCCCGTTTACCGATGAGCGTATCGGCACTGTGCAGGGCGTCCGGTTCACGGCGCAGCAGAAAGCGCATGAACACCTGAAAGCCACGCCCCAGCAGCAGGCCGAACAGCACACTGAGCAAGAGCACCAGCAGCATCGGCCATTCAGCCAACGACCCCGCCAAGCCCATCGCGCCGAAGCCCACACAGAAAATCGCAATCACATTCAGGCTGATGCCCACCGCCTGACTATCGCCGCCATCGGCCCCCACATCGGCATCGGCCCCGATGTCCACATCTGCGCCGAAATCCACATCCGCAGCGCCTGCATCGGCATCACCGACGCCGCCCAGGAAAATGCTGATTAGCATAAAGACCACGCCAAACGCCAGGATCGCGCCGAAGATCGCGGTCGGGTTGCTCAATAACTCGTTCATCGTCTGACACTTACTCCAAAATCAACGCTACCTTTTATTATCATACGCCGAAAAGCCCGCCAACATAATGATACGTTTCTGACGCTCTGCCAGTACCCTAATATTTGGGGTAGAGCGTCGCCTTGATGATTGCACCCTATAGCAGTACAATCAACTATTCGTGAACAGCGCAACACTAGCGCCTTATCAGGATTTTGGGATGTTTAGTAGCCTCAGCAAACGCTTACAGGATGCTTTTGATAGCATCGGTAAGGGCGGAACCGTCACCGAGCAGGATTTGAAGGATGTGATGCGTGAAGTACGCATGGCCCTGCTAGAAGCGGATGTCGCCCTGCCTATCGTGAAAGACTTCGTGAAGCAGGTCCGCGAACGCGCCATCGGTGCAGAGGTGCACAAGAAATTGCGGCCCGGTGAGCAGATCGTCAAGATCGTGCACGAAGAACTAGAAATCGTGCTCGGTGAACCTGGTCGCCTGACGTTTTCGGGCAGCCAGAAGCCGCATGTGATTATGATGGTAGGCTTACAGGGGTCTGGTAAAACGACCAGCAGCGCCAAGCTCGCGCTTTACCTGATGAAAGAGATGAACCGCAAGCCGTTCTTGGTGGCCGCAGATACCTATCGCCCCGCAGCCGTCGACCAATTGGTGACGCTGGCCAAGCAGGTGAACGTCGAATATCACCAGGAAGGCACCAGTGCGACACCGCCGGAGATTGCGCGGCGTGGCCTGAAAGCGGCGAAAGAAGCCAACGCCGATGTCTGCATCATCGACACGGCAGGCCGCCTGCAAATTGACGAAACGCTGATGCAGGAGCTAGAGCGCATCAAGGCCGACACCGAGCCGGCAGAGGTGCTGCTGGTTGCAGATGCCATGACAGGCCAGGAAGCGGTCAACATCGCGAAGGGCTTTAATGAGCGCGTCGGCATTACGGGCCTGGTGCTCACAAAGGTCGATGGTGATGCGCGTGGCGGTGCGGCGCTGTCCATGCGCCATGTAACGGGCGTGCCTATCAAATTCATGGGTACAGGCGAAAAAATCAGCATCCAGAACTTCGAGATGTTCCACCCGGACCGCATCGCACAGCGCATCCTGGGTATGGGCGATGTGATGTCGCTGATTGAGACCGTCGAGCAGCAATTTGACGAGGAAGAGGCCGAACGCCTGCAAAAGCGCCTGATGGAGAATGAGTTCTCCTTGCAGGATTTCCTTGAGCAGCTTCAGAAGATCAGAAAGATGGGGTCTATCTCGCGCATTCTGGGCATGGTCCCTGGTATGAGCAAGCTGCAAAACAACGAGGCGTTCAACGAGCAAGACATCGAATCGCGCATCAAGCGGGTGGAAGCCATCCTGAACTCTATGACGGCGGAAGAACGGCGGAAGCCCAAGCTGCTCTCGAAGGGGGGTGCCAGCCGCAAGAAGCGCATCGCGAAGGGTAGCGGCACCGAAGTGCGTGACATCAACGATGTCATCAAGCAATACCGCCAGATGAAGAAGATGATGGACGGGTTGCGCAAGGGCAAGATGCCCAATATCCCAGGCTTATCACCCAGCGACCTGAACCAATTACAGTAATGTATAGCAACTGACAGCCGAACAAGCAAACATAACCAGGAGAACACACAACATGGTCCGTATTCGTCTAGCCCGCGTTGGCCTGAAGGGTCAGCCGACCTATCGTATTGTCGTGATGGACGGGCGCAAAGCCCGTGACAGCCGCGTACTGGAGAACATCGGCTTCTACAACCCGCGCACACGCCCACAGACCGAGCGCATTGACGAAGCGCGTGCGCTGTACTGGCTGAGCGTCGGCGCACAACCGAGTGAATCCGTGCGTGATATTCTGCTACGCCTGGGGACGCTGGAACGCTACGAACGCTATAAGGCCGCCCCGGTGACTGAGCGTGAAGCCCTGATGCAGCAACTAATTGAAGAAGGCCAAGCGGCAGCACAGGAACGCGAAGAGCCGCCTACACGCACCAATTACCCGGCCCCTGCTGCTGGTGAATCCAAGATCAAGGCGCGTGAAGCCGCCCGTCAGCAAGCAGAAGCCGCCGCCGAGGGCGCAGAAGGCTAGGGCCTAAAATATCAATTTGCAGGGGCGCTGCATTGCGCCCCTACAGCGGGTTTACATCTTACATCCTTGCATCTTTACATCTTGCATCCTTATATCCTTGCATCTTTACATCTTTACATCTTTACATCCTTGCATCCGACAAAGCCGACACGTCTACGCCTGCTTCGTCCTTCATCTCGATTTAACTGTAATGTATAATCGGCTTAAAGCGATATGGAAGCGAGCAAGGTGTGATGAGCGACGAACAAGACCAAACCACGACGCAACAAATCCAGGGTCAAGCAGAAGCCAGCGAACAAGCGCTGATCCAATACATCGCAGAAAACCTCGTCAACGACCCGACGAAAGTACATGTGGATTATCGGCAAGCAGGCCGTACAACGGTGCTGGAACTGCACGTCGCGGCGAATGACATGGGCCGCGTGATCGGCAAGAGTGGCCGCGTCGCGAACGCCATGCGCTCGTTGTTGCGCGTCATGTCGGACCGGGAACGTGGTGAGCGTATTGTGCTCGAAATCGAGTAAGATAAGGGCACTGCGCAATCAGCAACGAGGCCGACATGACCACCGAACAACGCGAAGAACCGCAATTTCTGCTACTGGGTAAGCTGCTGCGCCCGCATGGGGTACGCGGTGAGATGCGTATGAGCATCCTCACGGATTACCCGGAACGGCTCGCAGAGCTTGATGTGGTTTACCTGGGGACATCCCCACAGCAGAAAAACCCCAAACCTTATGAAATCGACACGCTGCGTTTCCATAAGCAATACGCACTGATTAAATTCACCGAGACAACAGAGCGCAACGAGGCCGACCTGCTGCGTGGCCTGATGGTGATGATCGACATCGCCAACGCCGTGCCGCTAGAAGAAGATGAATTCTATCTGTATGAATTGATCGGCCTACAGGTGCAAACCGAGGATGGCGCGATCATCGGCACCATACAAAGCGTGATGGAGACGGGCGCAAACGACGTGTATGTGCTGCGTAGCCCACAGGGTAAGGAAATATTGGTGCCAGCCCACGACGAAACCCTGCTTGATGTCGATACTGATAGCGGCATCGTGCTGATGAAGCTCCCCGATGGCTTGCTCTCCGACGACAGCTAATACTTAGCCAAAAATTCAGCCTCGAACACACAAAGTTATAAAGCTATTACCTTTGAGAAGGATCGTTTATGTTAGCTATCGACTAGACATGGCACCTGCGCTATACTTGCTGTCCATTGTTCGAGCAGCAAATAGATTTATGAATGCGTAACTGTCATGTCCTCCGTTGAAGACATCAAGAGCCGCTTAGACATCGTGGATTACGTCCAGCAACACGTGCCGGACCTGAAGAAAGCGGGCCGCAATTACAAGGCGTGTTGCCCCTTCCATAACGAAAAAACCCCCTCGTTCGTCGTCAACCCGGAAACGCAGACGTGGCGCTGTTATGGGGCCTGTAGCGAAGGCGGCGACATCTTCAGTTTTGCGGAAAAAGTCAATGGCTGGACCTTCACAGAGGCGCTGCAATCGCTGGGCGAATTGGCCGGGGTGGAGGTGCGCAAGCAATCGCCACAGCAAAAACAAGAGGCCAAGCACCTCGAAAAACTACGCGGCATCCTGAAAACCGCCGCTGATTGGTATCATCAGCATTTGCTGAGCGACAAAGCAGAGGCCCGCCAAGCCTACCAATACCTGACGCAAAAGCGCGGCTTTACGCATGAAACCATCGTGCGCTTTCAGATTGGCTACGCGCCGCAGGGCTGGACGAAAATGCTAGAGGGCCTGACGAACCTGGGCTATCCACAGGAGGATGTGCTGGCGGTTGGCCTGGCATCGCAGAACGAAAGCGGGCGCACCTACGACCGCTTCCGGGAGCGCATCATGATTCCCATTTACGATGGACTCGGCAACCTGTGCGGTTTTGGTGCGCGTGCCCTGAAGCCCGACGACAACCCGAAATATCTGAATTCACCACAGACGCCGCTATTCGACAAAAGCGGCACGCTGTTCGGCTTGCATGAAGCTAAGCGCGGCATCCGTGACACGGGTGAGGTCGTGATCGTTGAAGGCTATATGGATGTGATTCAAGCGCATCAGGCCGGGTATACGAACGTGATTGCACAGATGGGCACAGCACTCACTGAGCCACAACTGAAGCAGATCGTGCCGAAATACACGCAGAAGATTATCCTGGCGCTGGATGCCGACGCCGCCGGGCAGAACGCCACCCGCCGCAGCCTCGAAGTGGCACAACGCGCACTCTCCAGCGATAGCAGCGGCCAACTCAACGCCGATATTCGCATCCTACGCATTGAGGACGCAAAAGACCCGGACGACGTGCTGCGCGAGACACCGCAAAAATGGGCGGATTACGTGCAGCAGGCGCTGCCTGTCGCGGATTTTCTGATTCAGGTGGAGATGGCCACGCTCCCGGATAACCCGACGCATCAGGAGCGCCGCGCCGCTGCTATGCGCGTGTTGCCGCTGCTGACCGCCGCTGAAGACAGCCTCGCACGGCAGGATAACCTGCGCAAATTGTCCATGCGCCTGCATATCCCGCTTGAGGATTTATGGCTGTGGGTGGAGCAGAACAAGCGCAAGCAGGCTGCACGTCGGCAGCGCACTGCACAGCAAACACAAGCATCACAACAGCAGCAGCAGTATCAAGAGGCATCCAGCGACAGCAGCGAGGAACCGCCCTTCATGGCCGGGCTGGATGATGACAACGCTGACAACGGTGCGGCGGCGGCGGCGCACAACACCCATGATCTGACGCTCGACCAACGGGCCAGCAGCCGCGCCGCCGAAGGCTATTGCCTGAAGAACCTGCTGGCATCGCCGGACTTGCTGTATGACATCAATCGGCTGTTGCGGGAACTGGCGGGTAATGACCGTGCGCTGCGTGGTGGGCCGCTGGCGTCGTTCGGCGTTGAGGATTTCAGCCATGCCGATTATCGCGCCCTGATGGCGACCTGGCTTGAGGCACTCGGTCAAGATCGGCTTGAGCCGCTGGAATACATGCGGCAAACGTTAGACCTGGCGCTACAGACTGAACTGGATGACCTGCTGCTGGACGAACGCCACGAATTACAGCGCTCGGTGCGGCATCGCTTCTCGGCGCAAATGCAGGAGATCATGAAAGAATATAACCGTATGTCGCGTCCGGGTATTAATTACGATGCGGATGTCTGCCAGCGTGTGCTGACCGTGCGCCAACAGCGCCTTTTGCGCGAGCGGCAGGAAATCACCTTCCTGCTGCGTGAATCGCAGGAGCAGCAGGACGCCGACGGGGAACGCCGCTATTACACACAGCTTGGCCCGTCGATACAAGCAGAGCGCCTGCTGCATCGGGAGATCAAGCGCCCTGCCAGGCCAGCACTAGTACGTTTTGGCTAGCGCATACTCGGCCACTGTCGATGTTTGCGGGAGGGCCATAACCCTCCCCTACGGCACCAAGCGCGATGCATACACGATGGTGACAAAAGCAGCCGATGAGGACCAGCGCGTATAACTACAGATGCGGATAGCGTGTCTAGCCAAAATCTTGTATGCTACCTAGTTAAGGTCAGCCAATCCCCTTTCGTTAGCAAACAACCGGATGCCATATGAGTAACGACGACCTACGCAATGCGATCAACGCCTTCAGTGACAACTCAACCAGTGACGAAGAGACCTCTTTGCTGCGCAAGATCAAGAATTTGCCGAAAGACACCGTCGCAGAGGAGAACGAAAACGAAGAGGATTTCAGCGAAGACGATGCTATCGGTGATGACGTGAACCGCGAAGATGCCGACAGCGAAGACGACGAGGCATACGACGAAGAAGACTTAACCGGTCTAGCGCTCGCAGATGACCCGGTTCGTATGTACCTCAAGGAAATCGGTCAGGTGCCGCTGCTGAATAGCAACCGCGAGACCCGGCTCAGTACCCAACTGGCCGCCGAAAACCTGCTGCAAGAATTAACAGACAAACTCGCCAGCCTGGAACGCTTTGGCAGTGAGGGCGCACCTGATAAGGACGCGGCCAAAGGCAAAAAGGCCAACAAAGAGGCGCGTTCTGTAAAGGACAAGGCATCTAAGGCTGCTGCGGTCGTGAGCGGTGAACAGGCGGCCAATGGCACGGGCGACGGCCAACAACCTGCGCCGCTGCCGAATGCTCTGGACGTGACGCGCAGTGCTTATCTCTATCTGGAGGAAAAATGGCAAGCTGCCCTGCAAACGGCTGCTGAACTGGAAACCGAGCCACCCGACCTGCGCGAACTGATTGACGAGATCGAAGCAACAAACAAAAACTGGGATCAAGACGGCGATTCCTACATGCGCAAATACTTCAAGCAGGGTGATTGGGGGCGCGATGCAGAGTGGACGGCCTACGTCAGCGAATTGTTTGACGTGGTCCATGCGCTGCATCTGATCCCGCCCGTACAGCAGATGCAGCTACGCGGCCACTATCGCAAGCACAACACGCTGCCGGGCTTGAATGAATTTACAGCGTGGCTAGAAGACGACGAGGACCCCCTAGAAGAAGCCCGCTTTGCCCATGAGCGCGTCGAACAGCGTGCAGAAATGGCCGTCGAAGCGCTGACGCGGGCTAACCTGCGCCTGGTGGTCAGCGTGGCGAAGCGTTACATGGGGCGCGGCATCGGCTTCCTTGACCTAATTCAAGAAGGTAACCTGGGTCTGCTGCGTGCTGTCTCCAAGTTCGACCATACGAAGGGCTATAAGTTCAGCACCTATGCGACGTGGTGGATTCGGCAGGCCATCAGCCGCGCCATAGCCGACCAAGCCCGCACGATTCGCATTCCGGTGCATATGGTGGAGACGATTAACCGCCTGATGCGCGTGCAGCGTGAATTGCTGCAAACGTTGGGCGCAGAGCCAAGCGCAGAGCAGATCGCGCTGGAAATGGACATCCTGCCAAAAGAAGACGTGGACGCCATCAAATTCCTGCGCAAAGAGGGCGCACACCTGGACCCCTCGTTGCAGCGCAAGCTGCGCCGCGCCGCGCAGAAAGTGCGCAAAATCATGCGCATTAGCCAGGAACCGATGAGCCTGGATATGCCCATCGGCCAAGAAGACAGCAGCCAACTCGGTGATTTTATCCCTGATGACAACATGCCCGGCCCGGTGGATTCAGCCAGCCGCCAATTGCTGAAAGAGCAAATTAGCTCCGCGCTGGGTGTGCTCAGTGACCGTGAGCGCGAGGTGCTGCAAATGCGCTTCGGCCTGATGGACGGCCAAGATCACACGCTGGAAGAGGTCGGCAAGTATTTCGGCGTGACGCGAGAGCGCATCCGGCAGATCGAAGCGAAGGCGCTGCGTAAGCTGCGGCACCCTACCCGGAGCCGCCAACTACGTGATTACCTTGAGATGTAGCCAATTAAGGACGCGATGGCGTCCCTACCTACTACGCTGGGAATAGCTGTTTGATATTTATCTACTCGTACAAGCGTGGGTCTAGCGCGTCGCGCAGGCCATCCCCCACGAAGTTGAAGCCCAACACCGTCAGCATGATCGCCAGACCAGGGAACACAGCATACCACCACGCGCTCGTGAAGTAATTGCGGCCCTGGTCGATCATCGTGCCCCAGCTCGCATTCGGAATCTGTACGCCGACGCCCAGGAAGCTCAGCGTAGACTCGGCCAGAATCGCGCCAGCGATGCCCAGCGACGCCAGCACGATTGAGGGTGCAAGGGCATTCGGCAGCAGGTGACGTACCATAATGCGCACATTAGACGCGCCCATTGCACGCGCCGCGATCACAAATTCACGGCTCTTGAGCGCTAGCACCTGGCTGCGCATCATACGGGCGTCCGCTGGCCAGCCGATCAGCCCCAACGCGAAGAAAATACTGATCTGGATCGGCTGCAAGCCCAACGCCGTGAACACCGTGAAGAGCGGGATCACTTCCGGGTCGATCAGGTTCACCCACACAATCAGGAACATCAGGCCCGGTATGGCAAAAACGGCGTCCGTCAGGCGCATGATGAAATCATCCACCCAGCCGCCGACCCAGCCCGAAATCGGGCCCAACGAGATGCCGATGGTGATGGCGACGGTCTGCGCCACAAATGCAATCACTAGCGAAATGCTTGCGCCGTAAAGCAAGCGGCTGAAGATGTCACGGCCAAAATTATCGGTCCCCAGCGGATATTCAGCGTTCGGGGGCGTCAGGCGGTTCATGGCGCTGATCTTGTTGGGTTCGTGTGGCGCAATCCAGGGTGCCAGCACCGCCGCTAAGATCATCACCACAACGATAATCAGGCCGACCACAGCAATACGATTACGGAAGAAGGCCCGCCAGAAGCGGCCTCGTGCTTTTGCGGCCATCGTCGGTGATAAAACAGCGACGTTTCGGCCTTCTGCGGGTTGTGGTGCGGTATCAGTTGCCATGCGCTCTGCCTTCTATGTAGGGTGTTATCGGTAGCTGATGCGTGGGTCGATCAGCGCATACACCAAATCGGTCAACAAGTTGACGACCAGGTAAATCATCGCGCCGAAGATCAAGATGCCCATAATCACCGGGGTATCCCGCGTCTGAATAGCAGGCACAATCGCACGGCCCAGCCCCGGCCAATTGAAAATCGTCTCCGTCACCAGCGAGCCAGTCATCAGCGCCGCGATTTGCAGGCCGATGACGGTAATCACCGGGATGAGCGCGTTGCGCATCTGATGCCGTAGCAGCACACTGCGGTCAGCCAGGCCCTTCGATTGCGCCGTTTTGATGTAATCCTGACCCTGAACTTCCAGCATGGAGGAGCGCGTGACGCGGGCGATCACCGCCGACAAATTGGTGCCGAGCACGAGCGAAGGCAGCACCATATACCACAGGTTGCCGTCACCATAGCCCGCCACCGGGAAGAGCGCGATGCCCGTTGCCGATTGCGCCAGTAATAATTGAGCGATCAGCGCTTGCCAGAAAACAGGCATCGAGATGCCGATTAACGCAAAGATCATCAGCGTGTGGTCGATCCAGGTGTATTGCTTCAGCGCCGCGATGACACCCGCCGGCACACCGATCAGCAGCGCTACGATCATGCCGCCCGTCATCAGTTGCAGCGTGCGTGGCAGGCGATAGCCGAGGATGTTGATAACCTCTTCGCGCTGAATAAACGAACGGCCCAGGTCGCCCTGCAAAAAGTCCGTCAGGTATTCAAAATATTGTTCATGAAAAGGCCGATTGATGCCGAGTTCGGCGGCGATTTCTGCAACTTGCTCATCGGACATGCGCTCACATTCTTCACCGATCACGGCGCAGATGGGGCTACCAGGCATCATGTACGACAGGCCAAAGAGAATCGTCAGGATAATAAATAGGGTCGGGATGACCTGCAAAATGCGCCGGATCAGGTATTGGGTCACGATGGATGCTCTCTATATCAGGGTGTGGGGATTGGCTATTGTGCGCTTGTAATTGCAAGGCAGGGGCGTGCCCCTGCCAGATTGATTGTCCAGGCTGCGTATTTGCGTATTGACGGGCGGATCATGATCTGACCCTGTACAATCGCATGATGGTAACGACTCAGCCCTCACCCCAAACCCCTCTCCCGAACGTGCCTTTGGCACTGGGAGAGCGGCTTTTAACAGCCTGCTTCCCCCTCTCCGTTGTTGTCTGGGTATGGTGAGAGAGGGAGATCGAGGAGGGGGTGAGGGCAAATTCGCGGGCAAAATAGGCCTACCTGAGTCGTTACGCATGACGCTTGACAGCCTAGCGGTTCAGTTCCACATTCCACAGCGCAGCCGTATAGGTGCCGCCGCCGCCGGGTTCAAAGCCTTCGATCCAGGGCTTCTGCAACCAGGAAACCTTGCTGTATGCGGACGGAATCACAACGGCGTCTTCCATGATGATGTTGTGCGCCTGCTGATACAGGTCCTCGCGGGTCGCGGGGTCCAGTTCTGCACGCGCCTGATCCAGCAATTCGTTGACCGCTGCATTGTCATAGCGCATGGAGCCTTCACCCTGATAGATCAGGTAGTCGAACACGTCGGACGGGTCCACGAGGCCAGCGGCCCAGCCATTCTGGAAGATCATGGCGTCGTCCTCCACGATGCTATCCCAGTAGGTGCTGCCGTCTTCGATGATGAATTCGACCTCCATGCCGAGTTCGGTCAGCGCCTCCTGCCATACCACAACCTGCGCCTCATCAGAGATGACCTCTAGCAAGTGAATCTCCATCACGGGCAAGCCTTCGCCATTCGGGAAGCCCGCTTCTTGCAGCAGTTCGGCGGCGCGTTCCAGGTCATAGTTATAGATGACTGACGGCTCACTGGCTGGCATCGACGGCGGCAAGAAGCCCTGATCTGCTGGGAAGCGTGCGCCCTCTTCAAAGATGTCCCAGGCCGTTGAACGGTCGAGCGAGTGTGCTAGCGCCTGACGCACCAGCGGATTTTCGGCCAGGAAGCCCGTTTCCATGTTGAAGCCCCAGTAGCGCTGGTGCAGACCGGGCTTCTCGTTGAATTCCGCGCTGAATTCGTCGATGATGGCGGCACGCTGGCCCGATGGGAAGGCGAACAGGAAGTCAACG
Organism: Anaerolineae bacterium; assembly: GCA_034437615.1. Lineage (GTDB taxonomy): Bacteria > Chloroflexota > Anaerolineae > Aggregatilineales > Phototrophicaceae > DAOTTW01. The sequence goes on from DAOTTW010000226.1 coordinate 16,682, forward strand.
TTGTCTTCGCGGTAGTCCAGCAGTACGGTCTGTGCATCGCCGTAGTTGGTGAAGCGGATGCCATCGTTACGCGGCAGCCCTTCGATGTAGTAATCGGGGTTGGCTTCCAGGATCACGCGATCCTCACGCAGCCATTCCACGAATTGATAGGGGCCTGTGCCAACGGGCGTATCGTTGAAGTCGTCGCCCAATTCCGTGTAAGCCTCTGGTGAGGTGATCGACACCATGCCGTTAATCAGGAACAGGCGGTTGGGAGCTTCCAGCGTGATCTGGAAGGTGGATTCATCCAGCACTTGCAAGCCGGGGATGTCCATATCATCCAGCACCAGCGGCACCTCTTCAGCGCCTTCGTCAATCATGGCTTGCAGCGCTGCGGTGTATTCAGTCGCGCCTGCGATGGCCTGGAAGTTCGGGTTGCCGGATTGCAGCGAAATATCCTGGTCCGGGTGCAGCGCTACCTTGTAGTTCCACAGGATGTCACTGGCCGTGACTGCGCGGCTTTCCAGGTCTACATCTGCGATGTCATGGAACAGCACGCCCTCACGGATGTTGAAGGTGAATACCTGCTGGCCGTCTGCGTTGGTGCTGACTTCCCAGCTTTCGGCAATGGCCGGGTCGATGTCGCCCGTCACGCTGTTGTAGCGGGTCAGGCCCTCATAAATATTGCGGTTGACCGTACCAATGGAGATGGTATCCGCGATGAAGGGGTTCAGGTGCTCCGGGTCTACGGTGATCGGGTACTGGATGATGTCGGCATCATCCTGCGCACTGGCAGCGAATACCATGCTGACCAGCAACGCGAACATAGCAAAGAGGCTAAGTGTACGACGGTGCATAAAAAGGCTCCTATCTTATACCATACAAGGGACATTTCATTAAAACTTACTGCGCATCAATTATACACATTTTAAGGCTGATGCCACCTGCAAGCCGCAAAAGCACAGGCTGATTTTTTTGTGCAACCCTCACAGGACGAGCGTGCTACACTATATTCAGCAAATCTCACAGGAGTTTTTCTATGCAAGTACAGACGCGCAGCACCCACGCTGAATTTGAAGCCTTCATCCGGCAAGAACCCGATGGCGAGAAGCGCTTCGAACTCATCAACGGGGAGATTGTCGAAAAAATGGTGACACAAGAACACGGCTACATCGCTGGCTTGCTGATTACAGCCCTTAACGTTTATCTTGGCCAAAATCAAATTGGCCGTGCCTTTGTGGAAGCACGCTACAAGCTACCACAAGACGATGCCAACTCCCGCATCCCTGATCTGTCCTACGTTACACTGGATAAGCCGCTAATCAGGCATGGGGCAGCGCCGTACATGCCTGATCTGGCCATCGAAATTCAATCGCCGGATGACAGACCGAAGGAACTGCGCGAGAAAGCACGTTACTATCTGGCCAACGGCAGCAAGCTGGTCTGGCTCATCTATCCAGAATTGCAGCTTATCGAGACCTACAGCGCCACCGATGAGCAAATCCTGACTGCAAAAGATACACTGGATGGTGGCGACATGCTGCCCGGTTTCGCAATCGTTATAGCTGACCTGCTGACAGAGTAGGCCGATAACCATAGAGGAGCTACAATGCCAAAACTGACAGATCATGTTTACGGTGTGCTGACCTTCGGCGCATCGGTCAACGGCTACATCATCGAAAACCCGCAGGACGATGGCAGGCTGACGCTGGTGGATTTTGGCGCTGGCGACGGTTTCCTGAAGGCGATCAAGGCAGAATTGGCCAAGATGCAAAAGAAAAAAACGCTGGCGGATGTCGCCTACCTCATCCCCACCCACGCGCACCCCGACCACTACGGCGCACTAGCCGCCGTGCAGAGAGAATGTGACGCCACCACCATTGCGCACAGCGTAGATGCCCCTGTGATACGCGGTGAGCATCCCGTGCGCTACGCCGACCCCGAAACGCTGGACTTCGTAAATAAGCTGATTGGTCGCATTATGCTACCGTCAGCGCCACCTGCTGCGCGTGTAGATCGCACGGTTGAAGGCGGTGAAGTGCTGGATGAGGTCTACCCCGGTGCACAGGTCGTGCATTTACCGGGCCACAGCCCCGGTCAGATTGGGCTATACCTGCCGGATGAACGCACGCTCATCGGCGGCGATGTGATGTCACGTTTGCCCTGGGGCCTCTACGTGCCAATTAAGGCGGCATCACCGGATTGGGCAGGCGTCAAGCGCTCGATTAAGCGCGTGGCCGAGATGGACGTGGCGAATATGCTGGTGGGGCACGGTCCGCCGACCATCGGCAACGCCGGAGCGCAGATCGCCAAATTTGCGCAACGCCTGACGATCTAATGGATAGACGAAAGCCTCTCGGCCTTCCCATCAGAACCAGACATTTTACCCACTGATAAGTAACCTGATAAGTTCGCTATCTGCCCACGCTGCATATCGCACATATCACCCTGCTTTATCCCAAGAACCACAACAGGTCGCCCCCCCACCTGCCCTACCGGGGTATGCTAGCACTGTGCTAGCAGCACAAACGGCATGGCAAGGGCGCGATGCATTGCGCCCAGCGTTAGCGGCGCATACGCGCATTTTGCCCAGACTCATCTAAGCGCGTTATACTATTTGCAAGGATTTGATCGTGACCTGCCCTGGTCATGCAATCAGGGCAGCCACCAAGAAGAAAGGACGTTTTTATTATGCTACAACCAATGCAAAGACACTTATGGGGTTGGGGCAGGGGTATCACCCTGCTGACGCTGACGCTGCTGGCAGCGCTGGCCTTGCTGCCGACCTTCGGGCAGAGCGGGCCGGTTTTCCGCATCGGGGTGATTGACGAGGCAGGCGGCGACCTGCTGCAAGGGGCACAGCTTGCCGTGCAGCGCATCAACGAGGCGGGCGGTGTGCGGGGTGCTGATGGCACCCTGTTTCGCCTGGAAATCATCCAGCAAGCCGACGCCGACATCAGCGCAGCCGTGGACGCACTTGACGAGGCCAGCGTGATTGCTGTCGTCGGTCCGCAGAGTGCTAGCGATGTGCTGTCGAACCTGACTGCTTTGCAGAGCTTGGGCGTGCCGATACTGACCCCGGCATTGGATGACACCTTGCTGGCTGTCGATACCAGTGAACGCATTGTGCGCATCCGTGCGCAGGAAGTGTTGCAGGGGCGTGCATTGGCCAATTACGTCGTCAATGACCTGGGTGCGCGTGATGTAGCAACCATTCAGTTGGATGTCGAAAGCACCGCTGGGGTGGTTGGCTTCACGACTGCGCTGGCCTCACAGGGCGTTAATCCCTCGGATAGCTTCCTGCTGAGCAGCGATGCCTCGCTGACCAGTCTGATTCAGGATGCCGTCGCAGCAAACCCGGATTTCATCGCCATCTACGGCCCGCCTACTACATCCGCGACGACCTACCTGGGTTTGCGTGCCGCTAATTACACAGGGGATATTTACTATCGCGATGCGGGTACGTCCGCCTTTCGGGATGAACTTCCAGACGAGCAACTACCGGGCGTCTACAGCAGCACCACCTGGTCGTATGCCGCCAGTGATGCCAGCAGTCAAGCGTTTGTGCTGGCTTACACAGCGGCCTTCGGTGAAGTTCCTGGCCCAGTGTCAGCCGCCAGTTATGATGCGGTCAATCTGTTGGCGACGGCCATCGGTGCCCCCGGCGACCTACTCAGCAACTTGCTAAACATCAACGATTACAACGGCGTACAGGGCACGCTCGACCCGGCAGCGCTGACCGATGGCGAGACCAGCACCAATGTCACGATTACGCGCCTGGGCACATTTGGCGCACCGCAGCCCGTCGCCCGTTACCTGGGGTCGGTGCAGATTGACATTGATGATAGTGATAGTGGCACAGGCGTCATCAGCCCAGGGCCAGCCCTGCCAACAATCGCGCCGCCCGCCACCGCAACGCCAGATGGTGTCTTCCTGACCGTGACACGCCAAATTCAGAATGTGCGCACCGGTCCGGGGCTGGTCTATGATGTACTCGGCCAATTGCGAGAGGGCGATCAGGTGCGCGTCGTGGGTGCAAACGTCGATTTCACATGGTATGCGATTGAGTTTCGTGGGCAAACGGCGTGGCTGTCCCCCGGTGAAGTGGACATCTTTGGGGATCGCTCGTCTATTCCGCTGCTGGCGGCCCCACCGACGCCCACACCACCGCCCGCAACGCCAACACCGACGCCGCAACCGTTGCCGGACATTATCATCACCAGCGCCTCACCGAACCGCATCACCATCGGCCAGCCCTTCTCGGTGGTTGTGAACGTGCTGAACCAGGGCGGCGCAAACGCTGGCCCCTTCGCCGTCGCAACGAACTTACAACCGGGTAGTGTCTTCTCGTCGTTCACGTTCAATAATGGGCTAGCTGCGGGTCAATCCGCCAGCGTCACCCTGAACGGTACGCTGAACGGCGCAACAGGACCGCAAAACGTCGTGATCGTTGCAGACCTCAATCGGCAGGTCGAAGAAGGGCCACAAGGTGAGGCCAATACCGAGAGCTTCGTGTATACCTACGTAGCGGATCGCGCCATTCAGACGCCGGGTGGCCTGGCGCAACTGATTGTGCAACCCGGTAGCGCCGTAACGTTGGATGCTGGCAACGCAGACATCAACTGGACAGGGCAGGAACTCGTCGCGCAGAATAACGCACGCATCAACCTGATTAACAACATCAGCAGCGTATCGAATGTCCACTATGACGCCATCGACGCCAGCCTGAACGCCTCACCTATCCCGGTTTCGTTGTTGCCTGCGGGTCGTCTCGTCGGCTTCGTGACGGATCAGGGTCAGCGGGGTGTGCTGCGCATTGATAATGTGCTCAGTGGCGGCAACCTGACGATCTCGTATCGGGTGTACGCGCCATAAATTCACAGGGCCATAGCCGCGAGGCGGTGTCTTTTCAGGGGTAGGTCTTTGATGATTGGCCGTATTTTATGGCGGCTGACGCCGCCCCGGACACCCAATTGGGTGTCCTTACGGTTCACAGCGGTTTTGTAGGGACGTGCAATGGCACGTCCGCCGAAATATCTGCACCTGAGAAGGGCTGGAGTGGGGTCATTTTTTGCGCCGGCAGAGCCGTCTAATTGCTTAACCTGATGTACTCGGGTCGTGACCCTCCCCTATGTTGATATTGGCCGCTGCTATGTCTTGTTTCATTGGGCGCGGATGCTGCTTCAGCACGTAGAGGGGCCGCCCCTTGACCTGCTCGAAGATCATGCCGACGTACTGCGCTAGCACACCCAACGAGGTCAACTGCACGCCCCCGACCACCAGCAACACCACGATTACAGAGGTCCACCCCGGCACAGGATCACCGAAAAGCGCCACGAGCAGGATATAAACCAGATACAGCCCTGCCAGCGCGGTTAAGGCCAGCCCTAGCCATGTAATCAGCGTCAACGGAATCGTGGAGAACGAGAACAGGCCATCACGGGCGAGGCGTAGGCTTTTCATCCAGGTGTAGGTCGGCCTGCCTGCAAAACGTTCGGGTTGGTCATAGGGCACGACGGCATAGGTGAAGCCTAACCAGGGCACCATGCCGCGTAAGTAGCGATGCGTCTCGCGCATCTGACGCAGAGCCAGCACGACTTCACGTGTCATCAAACGGAAATCCGCCGCGCCGGGTAACACCGTGATGTTGCTCATGCGCCGCAGCAGCCAGTAAAAGCCATCGGCTGTCAGGCGCTTGGCAGCACCCAGGTCGTCGCTATCGCGGCGCAACGCATACACTATATCCGCGCCTTTTTCATGGGCTGCCAGCAATTCAGGGATGACGGCGGGCGGGTGCTGCAAATCGCTATCCATGACAACCACCAGCGCACCCTCGGCATGGTCCAGCCCTGCCGTTAGTGCGATCTGATGGCCGAAATTACGCGCCAGAGCCAGCACCGTCACGCGCTCGTCGCCTGCTGCAATCTCGTTCAGGATGCGCAGGGTATCATCGCCGCTGCCATCGTCCACGAACACCAGGTCATAGCGGATTTGCAACTGCTGCAATTGCGTGCTGAGGGCGTTGTAAAAGGCGTGTGCGCCGTCCTGCTCATTGTAGAACGGCGCGACAACGCTTAACTGTGTGATCGTGGCGTCTTGCGGGGACATGCGGCTATTGGTCATTAAGGGCGAAGCGCGTCTCGATGTTCAGGTTCAGCGCATCTGCGACGGCTTGCCAGGGCACCAGCTTGAAGTTCGCATTGTCCGTCGGGTCTTCGTTCAGCGCGTCCGATGTGACGAACAGACCGCGCCCAAAGGGGCCAGCAAGCGCCTGATTGGTGACGGCGATGCCCGCAGGCATATTGACTGCATCCGTGCCGCCCGCGCCGACGACACCAAATTCACCGAGAAACGTGTGATTGGTGCCGCGCTCATACACCAGGAAGCTGTCGTTGCTCACGTTGGATGCAATCAAATAGCCTTCGCTGGGTCCGGCGTAGTAAATCGTCATGCCTGCGACCTGCTCCGAGATGCCGCCACCGACAATATCCACCACGTTGCGCTCTGTGCCGCTGTTGGGCGCAGCCCCGTACTTCCAGATGGCCACCGACGACTCGGCAACATACAGATCACCGAGCAGGTCATCCGCTACGCAAGCTTTCAGCGCAGAGCCGACCCTGAGTTCACGCACCAGCCGCGCTTGCACATCCCCTGATGAAAGGTCCAGCAGATATTGCTCCAGGTTGCCATTTGTGCCCAGGACAACCGCATAGGTCTCGTTGCTGCTCTGGCGGTCTTGATACAAGCACAGGCCGCCGGAGGGCACCCCTGTCGTGATGCTGGCCAGGGGCGTCAGGTCGCCCGCCGCATCCAGCGTCAGCAAGCCGACCTCGCTGCTGGCTTCGATGCCGACCAGCACCAGCGTAGCAGCCTGACCGCCGATGTTGACGTTGGTGCGCAGGTCGATGTCGCTCACTGCGCCGAAATCCGTGACACTCTGTTGTCGTTCGCCCTGCAAATCATAGACGACGATGCCCCCCTCGCCCTCTGCGGCCAGCACACGGCTGGCGCTGGCGTCATCCGGGTTCACCCAGACCGTCGGCGCGTGGGCGGCATCACGGCTGCTCGCTTGCGTTTCGGCTTCCGCGAGGATTTCCGGGTAATTTTGCGCCAGCGTCAGCAGGGCACTCAGGGCTGTGATGGCCAACGCCAGCACGATGCGTGTGATACGCCTCATGTCAATTCACTCCATAGCATTCTCGTGACTTTCGATCATGAGACCATTATAGCGCCTGTGCGTGTGCATCACCCCCTCTAAAGTTGGGGGTATTGTCGCCTTACAAAGACAAGCCTGTACAAAGACGGACCTAATAGAAGCGCCCGTTGCTGCCGGAGACATTGCTCGTACCCGGTAGCGAATTCAGGAATTCTTCGTTGGTCTCGTACATGCGGAAGGCGTTCATCAGTTGCTCCGTCGCGCCGATTTCGGCGGTCTGGTCGTTCTCGGCCAGATGCGACCACATGCGGCGCATGGTGTAGACGCGCTGCAACACATCTGGGCCGAGCAACAATTCCTCGCGGCGTGTAGAGGACTGGCCCATATCGAAGGCCGGGAAGATGCGGCGTTCCTGTAAGCGGCGGCTCAGGTGTAGCTCCATGTTGCCCGTGCCTTTGAACTCCTCGTAAATCACATCATCCATCTTGCTGCCTGTGTTGACCAGGCAGGTGGCCACCAGTGTCAGGCTGCCGCCCTCCTCCACGTTACGCGCCGCACCGAACAGGCGCTTCGGTGGATGAATGGCCGATGGATCGAGACCGCCGGAGAGGGTGCGCCCGCTGGTCGGCACGACGAGGTTATAGGCGCGTGCCAGCCGCGTGATGCTATCCAGCAGGATGACCACATCGCGCTTCACCTCAACCAGACGCCGTGCACGCTCTAGTGCCATCTCTGCCACTTTGACGTGATGCTGTACCGGGTCGTCGAATGTCGAGGCGATCACCTCCGCATCCACCGAGCGATCCATATCCGTCACTTCTTCCGGGCGCTCACCAATCAAGGCGATCATCAGGTGCACGTTGGGATAATTGAAGCTAATCGCGTTAGCGATGTCCTTCAGGACGGTGGTCTTGCCCGCTTTGGGTGGCGAGACGATCAGGCCACGCTGCCCGAAGCCAATCGGCGCGATCAGGTTCAGCATCCGGGTGGATAATACGTGTGGGCGCGTTTCGAGATCGAAGCGGCGTTCAGGGAAGATGGGCGTGAGGCTTTCAAAGTGCTCTCGGAATTTGACCTGCTCCGGGTTCAGCCCGTTAATGGCATTCACGCGCAGCAGCCCGAAATACTTCTCGGAATCCTTCGGCGGCCTGACCTGACCTATCACCATATCGCCTGTGCGCATGTTGAAGCGCTTGATCTGCGATTGGCTGACGTAGATGTCATCCGACCCCGGCAGATAGTTATCTGCCCGCAAAAAGCCGATGCCATCGTCCACGATTTCGAGTACACCGCCGCGCAACTGATGCCCTTGCCGTTCGGCCTCTGTACGTAATAAACCGACGATGAGGTCTTCTTTCTTCAATCGGCTAAAGCGTGGCACGTTGGCATCACGCGCCAGCGTGCGTAATTCGCCGAGTGTCTTGCTTTCAAGTTCTGCAATATCAACCATGAGTTACTCCGGCGGCGGGGGGCAGTCACGCATCAAGCACCATTGTTGGCCATCTCGCCTATACGGGTCTGATGCGCTGCAAAAGCCGCTTAGCTCCTTGCCTGTTTCGTTTATATGTAGCGTGATGTCGAGGTCATTTGCCCCGATCAATTTTGGACTTTGGGTAAAGAAGATGCGCTGTTTTCGCCCGGAAATGGGGGATGAGTGCGGAGGGAAGGGTTAAACGACTCCACAGCTTTACGCAAATATAGCATAGTTCCGGGCAACGGTCAAACTGCGAATTTAATTAATCAAACGGATGCCCCTCACACCACGCAGCACGTGCGCTATAATGGTCATGTTGCCACGACTGACTGAAGGATAGCAAAAGGACGAGAGACGATGCAGAATTTGATCCGGCGACTGCTCAACTTTGACCCGCGTAAGCTCACACCCGCACAGATCGCCCTGATTGTGATTGGTGTCATCGTCGCGCTAGCGGTGCTGAACTTCCTGCTGAGCTTGGCGAACGCCCTACTGCCCGTAATTTTGGTCGGTGCACTCGGTTACTTTGGTTATCGCTGGCTAAGCAGCCGCAGCGAGGAACTGCCCGCACAGAAACGGCAAAGCCGCAGTGAGCAGGTCGTGGCTGAGGCCGAAAACAACCGCAAAAACGCCCGCCGCCAGGCCGAAGCCCCTGCACAGGTGCAAGTTGTGGCCCCGCAAGCCGCAGCAGACAGCGCACCAGCCAATGCAACGCTTGAGCCAGACCAGGACCAAGACGAACAACGCAATTTGCAGGTTGAGCAGGTCGTGAACCCGGATACAGGCTTCAAGGAACCGAATATCGAGCGCTTGATCGCAGAAGAGGAGCGCAAACTGAAAGAGATTGACGAGAACAACGAGGACGTGCTATCGCAGATCGAAGCACGCCGCAAACGCCTGCTCGGTCAATCCGACGACGAATGATACACATTGCCACGAAAAGCCATGCCAATGCCTGAACAACCCAATATCCTGTTCATCGTGCTGGATACGCTCCGGCGGGACCGCCTGACGAGCTATGGCCACACACAGGATACATCGCCCTATTTTGACGCCTTCGCACAGGATGCCACGCGCTTTGAACGCGCTGTCGCCCCGGCACAGTGGACCATCCCCGCGCACGGCTCTATGTTTACCGGCTTTTACCCCAGCACGCACCAACTGACGCAGGCTTACGAATCGCTCTCGGATAGTTACCCGACGCTGGCCGAAAAGCTACAGATCGCCGGCTATCAGACCACTGCCTTTTGCAATAATCCACTGCTGGGCGTGCTGGATAACGGCCTGCAACGTGGCTTTGACACCTTCTACAATTACGCCGGGGCCGCCCCAAACCGCCCGGTGGACACGACACGCGGGCCGTTGCGTCGTGCGCTGCACACGCGCTTTCGTCAATTTGCGCGTCGTATGACGAACCAGTTTTCGCGCTCAGATCGGCTCTTTCGTTGGGCGCTGAATCCGCTGTTGGTGCCGCTATGGACGCGGGCCGTGAATTTCAAGGGCAACACGGCGCTATCAGTGGATGATGCGCTGGCTTACTGGCGTGCCCATGACCACACAAAGCAGCCCTTGTTTATGTTCGTCAACCTGATGGGCGCACATCTGCCTTACCGCCCGCCACAGGATTACCTGCGCCACGTCGCGCCGGACATCGCGAACGACAAGCACGCCTATAAATTCATGGCGCAGTTCAACGCCGACTCGCGTGCATGGCTTAGCCCCTCAGACGAACCGCTAGCGGATTGGCAGCAACGCGCCCTGGATGGCTTCTATGATGCAGAAATCGCACATCAGGATGTACAGCTTGGCCGCTTATTGAACGGCTTGCAAGCATCTGGCGCGTTGGATAACACGCTGGTCGTCATCACAGCCGATCATGGTGAAGGGCATGGCGACCATAATTTCATCGGGCATGGCTTCGTCGTGTATCAGGAATTGGTGCATGTGCCGCTGCTCATCCGCCACCCGGACCGCTACCCGGCAGGCCATACGGTAGGCCGCAACGTCTCCACTCGTCGCCTGTTCCATACCATCTTAGAAGCGGCAGGTGTGACCACCGTTGACCACAGCCTGAGCCTGCATCATGCCCTGAACGGCGAGCCGGACAGCGAAACGCTGGCCTTTGCCGAAGCCTTCCCGCCGGACAACTTGCTGAACGTGCTGCAAAATAGCAAGCCCGAACTCGTGCAAGAGCGCCATCTGCGGCAGGTGCGGCGCGGTGTGTATGCGGGCGATCATAAGCTGGCGCTGGTGGGTGATGTGACGCAGCAGCTTTTCAATGTGGCAAACGACCCGACAGAAGTGCGGGATGTGGCGACACAACACCCGGACATCGTGCAGCATTTGGGACAGGCCATTGATGCCTTCATCGCGGATGCTCAAGCGCAGCGGCGCGGGCCGAACGGCAAGCTGGCTATGTCCGAGCAGATGGCCGAGCAAATGCGTGCCCTGGGTTACCTGGAATAAGGCCACCCCGACAGAATAACCGACCAAGTTTGCGGACGCGCAGAAGCGCGTCCCTGCGAACAATGCCAGCTACCCCGCCTATGTAAGATCACGATAAGAAACAGCCCCGTTTCGGCATTTGCCCCCCGGCAGGATGCTAAAATATGCGCTGAGTAGGCTTCTGGCCGACCCGATAGCGAGATTATCCTCTTCAGCGAATGCGCCGACGGATAAACACGACCGTATACAAGAGACAAGGCACAACGTTATGCCAAAGCTAGCTTTTCGTGAACGCTTGCAACAGGATAAACCGCTGCTGGCCGACGGTGCGATGGGCACCCAGTTACTAGAAAAGGGTGGTTTATCGCTGACGACCTGCTTCGACCATCTGAACCTGACACACCCGGAACTCGTGCGCAGCGTGCATGAGGCTTACATCCAGGCCGGTTCAGATTTAATCGAGACCAATACGTTTGGTTCTAATCGCTTTAAATTGGCAGAACATGGGCTGGGCGAGCAGGTGCAGGCGATTAATCAAGCAGCCGTGCGTTTAGCGCGGCAGTCAGCGCAGGCCGCCCCGCGTGCTGTGTACATCGCTGGCTCTATCGGGCCGTTGGGGGTCGCCGTTCGGCCCTATGGCAAGGTGACGAAAGAGGCCGCCCGTAACGCCTTCATAGAGCAGATGCGGGCAATGGTCAGCGTGGGGGTGGATGTGTTCTTGCTAGAGACGTTCCCGAACCACAACGACTTGCTGCTGGCGATTGATGCGGCGAAGGCCGTTGCGCCCGATATGCCCATCATCGCACAGGCGACCTTCTCCACCGACAGCCTGACGTACACGGGCGACGGTCCGGCGCGTGTAGCGCACGACCTGCACCGCGCTGGTGTGGATGTGCTGGGGGCCAACTGTGGTGGCGGTCCGTCGCACCTCTCGACTGTGCTAGAGAGCATGACGCGGGCCACACCGACAGGCGTGTTTTCTGCCATGCCGAACGCGGGCTTCCCAGAAGTGGTCGGCGGGCGGGCGCTGTATTCAGCCAGCGCCAGCTACTTTGAGGATTACACCCGCACGCTGACGGGGCAAGGCGCACGCATCATCGGTGGCTGCTGTGGCACCACACCAGCACACATCGCGGCCATGCGAAAGGCGCTGGATACACCACAAAACCCCATGCCACAGGTCGAAGTGCTTAGCGCGGAAGAGGACGAAGCCGACGACCCCACACCACAGACCGCGACCTATCTCTCGCAACGTTTAGCAGAGGGCCGCTTTACGATCACGGTTGAGATGACGCCACCCCGCAGCTACAGCGCCGATAAACTGCTGCATCATGCGCGTTTATTGAGCGACGCCGGGGCTGACCTGATTGATGTGGCCGATACACCCGCCGCCAAAATGAAAATGAGCGCCTGGGCCGTCAGCCATCTATTGCAGGATCGGGTCGGCATGGAGACCGTGCTGCACTTCCCGACGCGGGGCCGTAACATCTTGCGCGTTCAAGGCGATTTGCTGGCTGCGCACGCGCTAGGGCTGCGTAACCTGTTCGTGACAATGGGCGACCCCACCCGCATCGGGGACTATCCAGAGGCGACAGATAGCTACGACATCGTGCCCTCTAAGCTGATTGCACTCGTCAAAGGGGAGATGAACGCGGGCCGCGATATGGCAGGCAACAGCATCGGCAAGCCGACCAGCTTCACGGTGGGCTGTGCGCTGAATATGGCTGCTGATGACCTGGACCGCGAACTGAAGGTGCTGGATAAAAAGCTGGCAGCCGGTGCGGATTTTGCGCTGGGTCAGGCTGTCTTTGATCCACCGCGTATTGATGCCTTTTTGCAGCGCTACGAAGAAACGCACGCTACGCCGTTCGATCTGCCCGTCATTATGGGCGTGATCCCGTTGCGTAGCCTGGGTCAAGCACGCTTTTTGCATAACGAAGTGCCTGGTATCAGCATCCCGGACGCGATTTTTAAGCGCCTGGAAGAGGCCGATGAGCGCGGCGACGACGCGGCGGTTGAACGTGAGGGCTTACGCATCGCGCAGGAACTCATGCAGCAGATGCGCGACCGTGTGCAGGGTGCGTATATCATCCCATCCGTAGGGCGCTACGACCTGGCCGCCGAACTGGTGAACGCGATTGCGATGGCCCCTGTCGGAATATAATGGATAAATGAAAACGAACCTATATCATTGGTAGGGGCTTAGCCTGCTAAGCCCTGGGTTTGGCAAGCCAAACCCCTACACGATATCATCCGAATCCGTTTTGATTTCTCCATGAGTCAACAGTTTAGCCCAGAGGCGACAGGTACACAGACGATGAGCAAGATCAACATCAGCGGCATATTGCGGGCGATCACACGCGGTCGAGCGTCTCTATCCGACACAAACGCGCTACTGGTGGCTGTCAGTGGCATTGATGCTGCTGGCAAGACCACCGTCACCAACAAACTCGCCTTCAGTCTGCGTGAGGACGGCTTAGAGGTCGCTATGATTAGCCTGGAAAAGTGGCACAACCCGCGCCGC
>DAOTTW010000227.1:0-9530 GCA_034437615.1 Anaerolineae bacterium
ATCCTGATTGCTGGATACGGTGCCGACCCCCTGATTTGGCGGGTCCTCGCTGCTTGCACGCGCATAGAGCGCATCCAGCGGCAAGTCCAATGCCAGCGGCGTCACCTGAATGTAACCGTTACCCGCGTCGATACTTGGCACGGCTTGCTGACCGACGAAGCGATCACTGGCCGGGTCGCATACCGCGTCGTCAGAGGCATAGAAGCGGACGCTGAACGGACCCGATGCCGCGCTGCCGATATTCGAGATGTTGAACAGCACATCGGCGGCACCCTGGGCGACGTGATCCGGCGCAACGCTGAAGCCCCCTGTGCTGAAGGTGAGGTCGGCGCGTTGATCGCCTGCAAAGCTGCACTTCGCGGGCTTGTCCGTCAGGAAATTACTGAAGTTCACGTTCGCATTGACGCTATCGCCTGCGCCGCTGCCTGCGCCGCCCGGCCCATCCGACGACCCCCACCAGACCTGTGTTGCGTCATACGGTGTGCTGTTATCGTTCTGCACGCCGATGTCGTCGTTGTTGGCGATGCAGCTATTGTTGCTGATCGAGAAGCTGCTGTTGGCGTCGTTGTAGAGTGCGCCGCCGCCGTCGCCAAAGCCGTCCAGCGTGTTATCCTCTACGATGCTGTTGTTGACGTTGGCGCTTGCGCCGCCGCTGCTGACGATTGCGCCACCTGTGCCGCCGCCTGCTGCGTTACGCTTCAGCGTTGTGCGGATGATGTCAATCTGCCCGCCGTTCTGCCAGATGGCCCCGGCGCGATCATCGGCGCTGTTATCCAATATCTCGCTATCCTCTAAATCCACGTCACTACCTGCAAAGCCGCAGTACGCGCCGCCATCTGTCGCGCTGTTGCCTGTGAACGTGGCTTCGGAGAAGTCCGTCAAGCCTGCGCTGCCGACTGCACCACATTGGCCAGCGCCGTTGCCTGTGAATGTGCCATTAAACACGTTGAGCCGGCTATCTACGGCGCTGTAGATCGCGCCACCACGCCCGTAATCGGCCTCTGAACTGCCGCCAGTGGCCTGATTGCCCGTAAACGTCACATCATCCATTTGCAGGTTGCCCGCGTTGTAGATGGCCCCGCCGTCCTCGTCTGGCCCGCTCAGGTTGCCGCCCGCCAGCGTCAGATCAAAGATAAACAGGTCGCCACCTGTCGCGACCTCAAAGAAGCGCATATCTGGCGCGGATGCGTCGCGGCGCAGGGTGTAATCGCTGCCCTCAATGGAGATAGACGCCGCCACAATCGGGAAGGCTGTCGGGCCGTTGGCGTTGCTGGCTGTATCCAGCGCGGCGGCTGCATTCGGGATGTCGGTCAATGTGATGTCGTTGGCGATGTTGATGGTCGTCAGGGTATCCGGCGCGTTGTTGGCGATTGCGATAGCGTCGGCCAGTTCTTGCGCGTTCGTCACGTTGAAGGGCGTCGAGGCGCAGCCCTGCGGTTCAACCGTCAAGAAGCCGCTGAAATCCACGCCTGCGTTGACGCTATCACCTGTGCCGGGGCCAGCACCGCCGGGGCCATCACCACGACCCCACCACGCACCCGGCGCATTGAGCGTGCCAGAGCTTTCCAGCACGGCTGTAGCGCTGTTGCCCACGAAGCAGGTTGCATCGTCGTCGGTTGTCAGGTTCAGTGTGCCCGTCAGGTAATTGATCGCGCCGCCGTTTGGGGCTGTGTTATTCAGGAAGTATGTATCGGTCAGCGTGCCGCTGCTATCGCTGTAGATCGCGCCACCGAGCACAGTAGCGGTGTTGCCCTCAAAGCGATTGTCGCCGCCGTTGATTGTGCCGTTTGTTGCGTTGATTGCACCACCATAGCCTGCTGTATCGCCATCTGTGCCGATGGTTTGATTACCGCTGAACGTACTGTTGTCCAGCACAAGATTGCTGCTTGAGCTACTGACGGCACCGCCGAAACGCGCTGTATTGTTCACGAAGCTGCTATTGTTGATGGTTATGTCCGCATCCTCAGCATAGACTGCACCACCACTGCGTATGCTCGCGTTCGTGCCCGTTGCGTTGATAAGGCCACCCGTCAGCGTGAGGTTGTTCAGCGTCAGGGATACGCCATTGCCCCCGTAGTCGATCACGGTGAAGAAGCGCAACGCCGGGGCATCCTCTGCGCGGCTGAGCGTGCGCCCGTTGCCGTTCACAATCAGCGCTTCGGTGACGATGGGCAGGCCGTTTGCGCCTGCATTCAGGTTGTTGCGCTCGCTCAGCGTGATGTCCTGGATCAGGTTGATGGTATCGGTGCCATCAAGCGCGTTGGCTGCTTCGACGGCGGCCACAAGCTGACCCGCATTGCTCACGCTGTAGGGGCCGAATTGAAACAGGTCCGGGCATTCGGGCAGCGGGTTCGCGCTGAAGCCGGAGAAAGCCACATTGCCCTGCACGACGTTACCGACGCCGGGGCCATCCCCGCCTGGACCACTGGCCGCCCCCCACCAGACGCCCGTTGCGTTGATCTGTGGTGCGTTAGCAGTCGTTGTAATGGCTGGGCTTCCGTTGTTCACAATGCAGGTGTCGCTGATGTTGACCGTCAGTGTATCCGTGTCTCTCAGCCGCACCACACCGTAACTGCTGATGTCCGCGAGGTTGGCTGTGAGCACGCTACCGTTGCGGATGGTCAGGTCGCTTGCAGCGCTTGCCTGGGCGAATGCACCGCCGAAATCCGAGATATTGGCTTGGATGCGGCTGCTATCTATCGTGGTGCTGGAACCGTCTTCCATGTAAATAGCACCGGCCTCCCCGAAAGTATCGTCAACAGTGGGGCGGTCCAGTGTCGGGTTCGCGCTCAGGTAGGCATCCAGCAGGGCGTTGGTGGTGGCCGCTGCTGCTGCTGCGAGTGTGGCACGCTGTTCATCTGTAAGCTGCCCTGGCCCTGCGTCCTCCGTGATGCTCAGCGGTAAGCCGAGGCCGCGCATGATATTGTTGCGGATGGTCGTGCCTGTCGTCGTCAGGGTGCCCGCGTTATAAATCGGCAGCACCTCGCCATCGCGGATACTGCCATCCGTTAGCGTTACCGTCGCGCCTGCTGCGATGTGCAGCGCACCCCCGTTCACGAAGTTGCTGCCACTATCGACGATTTCGGTGCGGATGATGTCGAGCGTGCTGGCTGCATCCGGCACAGATGCGACGTAGACCGTGCCCCCGAACAGGCTAGCACCATTTTGCGTGAAGGTCGCATCCGTGATCGTTACGGCGCTGTCCGCGTTGTCACTGGGTTTAATGCTGAAGGCACCACCGTTCATGGTGGCAGCGTTCTGGCTGAAGCTGCTGTTATTCTGCACAGTGATGCTGCTGCCCTCCCCGGCGACCACGCCACCGATGCCCTGTGTATCAACGTTATCAACAGTGAACGCCTGATTTTGTGTGAAATCGCTGTCGTCAAGCAGCAACGTGCTGTTAAAGGTCTGGATGGCACCGCCTCGGCCAGCGCGGTTGCCGCTGAAGCTGCTGTTGTACACCTCTAGCGTGCCCTCCCCGACCTGAATTGCGCCACCAGTCGGGATGATGTCGAAGATGGGTTCCGGTCCACCGGGGCCGTCAGGGTCGAAGCTGCCACCCAGTGCTTCGTTATTTTCCAGCGTGCTATCGTATAGCTTGACGGTGCTGCGGAAGATATTCAGGGCACCCGCCGCCCCCGCTTCGCTATTCGTGATGGTCACGTTACGTAGTTCGACGCTATCCGACATGCCCAGTTCTGCGACGAGAAGCGCGCCACCGAAATCATCGGAGACTTTGAAGTTAGCCAGCGTCAAATCTTTTAGCTCGACCACAGTATCACCGGGTAAATTGCCCGCGATAACCAGAAAGCGAAATTCCGGCGTCGTCTGCGCTGTATCCCGCGTGATGGTGAAGCCTTGCCCGTCAATCACAATCGGCGTGTTGATGAAAAAGGCGCTGTTATCGCCGCCTGGCGTGCTGAGTGTGATGTCTGCCGTGATCGTAATCGTGTCGGCTTCGCTGTTGCCGTTGGCTGTGTTGATCGCGTCGCTAAGTTCTTGCGGTGTGCCTGCCGTGAAATCGGCTGCAAGCGTCGTTTGTGTTGTAAAGAGTACGCTAAGCATGGCGAATAGAGCCAGCGCCGGGCGCGATACCCATCTTGCATCCATGAACCTTTGCATGAATTGCATCCCCTTGATTGATGGTCGGTCAATGCCAGTCGTCGTAAGCCGTTTGGGGGCGAAATGTACTGCCTGAGTAGTTACCCCATCTGCGGAAGCCAAGAATGGCGTCCCTACGGTTCACAAGCGTTTTGTAGGGACGCGGCTTGCCGCGTCCGCCACGAAAAAAATATAAGATCGCGCTATCGTGTAATTCTACGCCGAGTATGCTATCTGCGTTTTTCATGGAATGCTAGTCTAATCGCAGGTCCTGTTGAGCAACATGCTAACATCTTTCACGTACACTGAATACAAACAAAATCGCCCCGAGCATAGGCGTAAGCAAACCCCAAACACAAGCAAACACAAAAAAACACAAGGATAGGAACCCCTGACATGGCAAAAGCAAAATCTGGCCACAACGACACAGCCACCGCTGTGCTGAGCGCACGCAACCTGACCAAGACGCTGAAGGTGGGCGAGGTGGACGTTCATGCCCTGCGCGGCGTCTCGCTGGAAATCCAGCGCGGCGAATTCGTGAGCATCATCGGGCCATCCGGCAGCGGCAAATCGACGTTACTGGGTTTAATCGGCGGGCTGGACGTGCCAACCGAGGGTGAAGTGTATATCGACGGCACGAACACCACGAAGATGAACGAAGCGGGCCTCACGCGCATCCGCAACGAGAAAATCGGCTTCGTCTTTCAGTCGTTTAACCTCATCCCCACGCTAACAGCGCTGGAAAACGTCGCGCTGCCGATCCAATTTGCCCGTAAACGCAACTTTGACCCCCATAAACGCGCCCAAGAATTGCTGGATATGCTTGGCCTGGGCGAACGCCTGAGCCACCGCCCGACGCAGCTATCAGGTGGGCAGCAGCAGCGCGTCGCCATCGCCCGTGCATTGGCTAATAACCCGCCCTTGCTGCTCTGTGATGAGCCAACCGGCAACCTGGACACGGAATCCAGCGAAGTGGTGATGAACGCGCTGAAAGAGGTGCAACAGACGATCAACACAACCGTTGTGATCGTCACGCATGATATGGAGGTCGCCTCCGAAGCGGACCGCATTATTACGCTGGTTGATGGCCGCGTAGCAGAAGACAGCGATGTGCGCAGCACCTCACAAATGCGTGCCGTGCAGATGATCCGCGAGAGCCGCCACCCGCAAGAAGCAGAGCAAGCGCCACAACAAGAGATGAAAGACGCCTAACCGATGTTTGATCGCTTCAAGTTTTACGTTCAACACTCGTTCAATGATCTGCGCGTGAATGCCCGCCTGACTGCGTTCGCGTTGCTGTGCATTGCGGCGGGCGTGGCGGCGATTGTCAGCCTGCAAACGTTGGCGCTGATGATCGAGAATTCGCTGACGGGCAGCCTGCGTGAGAACAATCGCGGTGACATTCAGTTCAACCCGGATAGCGGCGGTGGCGGCTTCGGTAATGACGATGAAGTGGACCCTGAAATTGCGGATGCGCTGGAAAGTGGCCTGATTGTCGTCGAAGAAACGCGCTTTTTCGGCCAGGGCATCGAAGAATACAAGCTCACCGAACAATTTACAGAGGACATCGTGGCCTGGGCCGCTGAAAATTACGAGCAGGGCTTCGGCTTCACCTATCGGCAGGATTTAGCCGACCCGGTGCGTTCCTTCCTGGGCGGTGGCACGGGCACGCCGACCAACCCCGAAACGGGCGCTAGCGCCGCACAAGCACAACCCCGCGTCATCGAACCCGCCGTTTACCCCTTCTTTGGTGAGATTCTCACGCCGGACGGCACGCCCATCGGTGCGCTGCTCAACGAAGCGACCGACGTGGTTATCAATGATGTGTTGGCGGGGGCGTTGGGCGTCGGTGCGGGGGATGAAATCGCGCTCAGTGGGGCCGACGAAAATTTCACCGTGCGCGGCGTTTATGCTGCCGAGGCCGAGGTGACGGGCTTCCAGTTTGATACGCTGCTGGCGGGTCAGTTCGGCGGCTACTTCATCGGTTTTGCCGCCCTGGATGCCTTCCCGGACATCAATTACACGCCGGATGTGGGCTATTTGCGCCTGAACACGGATACCACATCACCAGAGCAGATCAACCAGCTAGAACGGGCCTTGCGTGAGCGTTACCCCTTCCTGGATACGGACACGACCGAGGACCTGCGCCGAACTTACGAATCCATCGCGGCAAATATCGACCAACTGGTGACGGTGATGGGGCTGGTTTCGTTGCTACTGGGCAGCATCGGCATTATCAACACGATGCAGGTGGTGGTGCGCCGCCGGATGCTAGAAATCGCCGTATTAAAGACCATCGGCTTGCAGGCGCGTCAGATAACGGTTTTGTTTCTGATCGAGGCGCTGCTGATGGGCATCGTCGGTAGTGTGCTGGGCGTGCTGCTGGGCTGGGCCACCACGTTCATCATACGCGGCGTTGCAGAAGCCGTCTTTCAATCGCCGCTGCCGTTCGTGTTCGCGCCTGGGCCTGCAATCGCGGGCCTGGTCGTCGGTTCATTGGTGACGGTGGTGTTTGGCTTGTTACCCACGCTGACCGCTGGTGAGGTGCGCCCGTCTGTCGTGCTGCGCCCCTCCGATAAGCTGCTGCCGCAAGCGGGTTGTTTGCGTACACTGGCCGCCTTCTTCATCATGATCGTCTTGCTATCGCTGATCGCGCAGGCCATTCTAGGTGATTTTACGCTGGCGGTGACGGTTGTGGTTGGCTCCTTCGTGGCGGCGGGTGCCTTGTTCGCGCTGCTGCGCTTTATCATCAGCATCATTGCCCGCTTCTTCCCGGCGTTTGGCATCGTGGACCTGAAGCTGACGCTGCGGCAAATCTTCGCGGCGCGTGGCCGTGCTGCGACGACGCTCCTAGCGCTGGTCGTGGGCGTGTTCTCGCTCAGCCTGATTACGCTGCTGGCGCAATCCGTCAACGATATTCTGGATTTTGCCCTGACGGATGCGGCGGGCGGTAACGTGCTGATTAATGTGCAGTCGGCTAATCAGATTGACGCGGTGGAGGACGTGCTCACAAACCTGGACGCTGTGAATAGCTACAGCCTGCAACAAGCCTACAACCTTGAGTTCGTTGAATTGCGTGAAAATGGCGAGGCGGTCAGCGAGGAGGCCCTGCGCGAACGCCTGAATAACGCCGAGGGTGTCTTTTTAGGGCCGCCCGCTGGCTCGGATGCAGAAGAAGCGGATGCAGATAGCGAGCCAGCGTCAGAGACAACGGAAGCAACAGAGCAGAGAGCCAGAAACGGCGGTTTTGGTCGCTTCGAGGCACTAACAGGCACGCTGTCATCTGTGGCGGCGGTGGATGCCGACGACGAAGCTGAGCGTGTGATGCTGAGTGGGCGCGACCTGAACGCAAGTGATGCGGGTCAGCCTGTGTTGGTGCTGTCGAATAATCCGTTTATCGAAGCGGCGCAGATTGAACCCGGCGACACGCTGACCTTCGCTTTTCCACGACGGCAGGGCATCATCGGCAGCTTGCTAGGGCGCAACAATGCCGGAAATACAGAAGCAGATGGCGCAGAAGCAGATAGTAATGGAGCAGACAGTAATGGAGCAAATGGCGCAGAAGCAGATGGCGCAGATAGTAATGGAGCGCAGACGGTCACGTTTGAGGTCATCGGCATCAGCGACCCGGCCTTCGGCTTCAGCCTCAATGGGTCTAGTAATATCGCGCCCATAACAGCTTTCCCGGATAATCAATCACCGACGCAGATCGCCTTCATCGTGGATGTGGCCGAGGATCAGGTGACCGCGCTGCGGCGTGAGGTCACCAATGCGGTGCCGTCGGCCTTTATCCTGGAAACGTCTGCTCTGACGCAGGTGCTTGACGTGCTGCTCGGCACGTTCACGGCCTTTCCGACGCTGGTTGCCTTGCTCGGTCTGATCGTCGGTGGGGTGGTCATCGCCAATAGTGTCGCGCTGACGACGCTGGAGCGCCGTAAAGAAATCGCCATCATGAAGGCGGTGGGGCTGCAACGTGGCCGTGTGCTCTTCATGCTGCTGCTGGAAAACGGCTTCCTGGGGCTGATCGGTGGCTTGATCGGCGTCGGCTTCGGCCTGATCGGTCTGGTTATCTTCATCAGCACAAGCGGCGCACCAACGCAGGCGATCCCGATTGGCACGGCGTTGTTGCTGATGCTGTTGTGTGTTTTCGTCGCGGTTATTGCAGCGGTCAGTGCCGCAGTCGAGGCGGCAGGCGAACGCCCGCTTAATGTGTTGCGCTCTGAATAGGCGCTAGTTTGCAGGGCGGGCCAATGTGTGCCCGCCCACGTCACGACGCGCTAAGCCGTCTGCCCTGGCTGGCTTGCCAACCATGCGCGTAGCGTCGTCTCGATGCTATCGCGCACCTGCACGAACTTCGCGATCACTTCAGAAGCCGTGCCCTCTGCTGCTGCCGGGTCCGGGAAGCCCCAATGGATGCGCTGGGCTGGCCCTGGGAACACGGGGCAGTTTTCGGCGGCGTTATCACAGACGGTAATGACAAAATCGAATTCCTGATCGAGAAATTCTGTCATGCCTTTAGACCGATGTGCCGAGATGTCGATGCCGCGTTCCTGCATGGCCTGTATCGCGTTCGGGTTGACCTGCGATGGGGCGGTTCCGGCGCTGTGCACTTCAAAGCGGTCTCCGGCCAGATCACGCAGCAATCCCTCGGCCATCTGTGAGCGTGCTGAATTCGCGGTGCATAAAATAAGGACGCGCTGTGTCATGTGGTTTGCTCTCCATAGTTAGCGTTTAGCTGGCAAAATGATGCCCTGGCCTTGCGTCGTTCGATGAGCTAGCTTTTCTAACATCTGCCAGACGAGATGCAGCAGCCACTTCTTACAGTATCCGTAACTACTCAGGCAGGCATATTTTGCCCGCGAATTGGCCCTCACCCCCTCAATCCCCCTTTACAGGGGTAGGTATTTCGGCGGACGTGCCATTGCACGTCCCTACATAACCGCTGTGAATCGTAGGGACACCCAACGGGGTGTCCGGGGCGGCGTCAGCCGCCATAAAATACGGTCAAACATCAAATACCTACCCTTGAGAACTCAACACCCCTCTCCCAACCGCCGCTATGCGGCTAGGAGAGGGGGGAGGTACGCTGTTAAAAGCCCCTCTCCCAGTGCCAAAGGCACGTTCGGGAGAGGGGTTTGGGGTGAGTAATTACACAACAAAACAAGTCAGTTAGGAGGTCAACGTCAGCATGCAAGACATTCTCGGAACCGTCAGCACGTGGTCCCGTGCCGACGAGCAAATTGGCATCGCCACGGTCACCACGACGTGGGGGTCTGCACCCCGGCGCGAGGGCGCCAAGATGGCATTCAAAGCCGACTATACTATGATCGGCTCGGTCAGTAATGGGTGTATTGAGGCAGCCGTTATGGACGAGGGCTTTCTATCCTTTAAGCGCGGCCAAGGGCACCTACTGGAATATGGCCTGACCG
>DAOTTW010000228.1:0-9633 GCA_034437615.1 Anaerolineae bacterium
TACGAGTCATTTCTGAGTCAGCTTAGCTTGCCCACATTTTTCTGTCTAGCAAATGGATAAAGTCGAGGTGAAAAGAGATCCGGTAAATGTAGCACACACCGAGTGCATAACTTTAGTGAGTATGCATCTTAACAGGGTTGTATTGATATACGTGTAACAGTTGCATTCTACCGCTAGTCTGGTGTATGGTCACAGTGCTAGGCGCTCGGTGGCGGATCCACCGCCGGATGTCTGCCTTGACCACTCAATTGACCGGAGAGCTTACGATGAACGAAAAACCTGTGTTGGGCGCTAAGCTCAGCGCTACTGAAATTCCCAACTATGTTGATTGGCTGCTTGAAAAGCAACGTGACCTTGAAATTGGCGGCTTAAACAGCCCGGCTGTCATGGACGGTGACTGGCGAGCTGCGTGTCAAAACATCCGATCAATCTTGGATGGCTATAGCGGGCGTCTGGGTTTTCATGGCCCCTGGGTAAACCTTAACATCGCAGCAATTGAGCAGTTTATGATCGACGCTGTGCGTGAACGAATGCAACGCGGCCTTGACATTGCTGCTGAGTTGCAGGTTACCCATATGGTGATTCATAGCCCGTTTGCTTTTCTGGGTAGCCCAGGCACGCCGACTAGCGTCACAGAAGCCATTGATCGCACACTGTACACGTTAGCGCCTGTGGTCCAACGCGCTGAGCAAATCGGCTGCACCCTGGTTGTAGAAAACACGCACGACAAGCACCCGCGTTACCTCACTGCACTGGTGCAGGCTTTCAATTCACCCGCGCTACGTCAAAGCCTGGACGTGGGCCATGCGCAGATTACCTGGGCGTTAGGCGGCGAACCGCCGGATGCCTACATATATGAGGCGGGTGACATGCTAGAACACATCCATTTGCAAGATACAGACGGCTATGCTGACCGTCACTGGGCGATTGGGGATGGCAGTATCCGCTGGTTCAGCGTGTTCGATGCCATCCGTAAACAGGGCATCCGTCCCCGCTTGATCCTCGAACTGCGCGACAACAGCACGTTGATGCGCTCAGCTCAGTGGCTCAGTGATCGCGGGCTGACGCAGTAAAGGCGCTGGAAAACACCATATGAAACCGGAAAATCACCAATACACGTCCCATGTCGGGCGCAAATTTAATGCGGATGGCAGTCCGCGCCTCTTCCCTGGTACGACGATCATCAGCTTTATCCCGGATGATTCGTCGGTGTGGGCTACGCTGCACGAGCTACAAGCAACCCTGAGCGCACAGCCCTATGCACATAAGTTTGCGCCCCTGCCGCCAAGCAGCTTTCATATGACGGTTATGAGCCTCTTGAACGACCAGGGCCGACGAGCTGAAAACTGGTCCAAGCACTTACCCCTGGATACACCATTGCAGTCAGTGGATGCCTTTCTGGTTGAACGTATGCCGACAGTTCCCGTACCGAACGGCTTTGACATGGCCTTCAGTCGTTTACCCAGCACAGGCGGTTTATCGCTATACATCGAACCAGCCGACGATGAGACGGACGCGGCACTGAGCGCTTACCGCAATCAAATTGCTGATGTGACGGGTGTGCGCCACCCCGACCACGAGACGTACCGCTATCACATCTCGTTGGCGTATCGCCTGATCGTCTTGACCGACGCCGAACAACAAGTGCATGAGCAACTGCTGCAAGCATACGAACGGCAAATCCGCGCTAACCTGGGTCGTTTCCGTGTAGGTCCGCCCCAACTGACATTTTTCGACACGATGTTTGAATTTGTGCTACCAGAGCACAAAAATCGCTTGCTCTCGCGCACCTGAGGCAAAACCGAGCTACACACGCCAAGCGGTGCAACTGTTTTACGTATAACTTTTTCAATGCTTAAACACGAATTGGACAAAGCTTAATGGCAAGCGGATAAGCTGATGAGGAAATCAAAGCGGATTCAGATGATCCTTGTGCGAACGCCAAGAATAGCGTCCGTAAATAGCGGACATGGCAATCCGTATCCCTACGATCATGTGGGTCTGTTTTCGTCTATCCATCAAAATATAGGAGATTGCCAGAATGCGCAAATTCAGTTTGATGTTTCTCGTAATGCTTGCTGCGCTGTTGGTGCAGACAAGCGCCATCGCCCAAGACACCGAATACAACGAAGCGCCCATGTTGACCGAGTTGGTCGACGCGGGCGAATTGCCGCCCGTTGCGGACCGCCTGCCATCGAACCCCCGTGTAATCACACCATACGAAGAAATCGGTGAATACGGCGGTACGTGGCGTCGTGCCTTTCGTGGCGCTGCGGATGATCGTGGCCCGCAAAAGCTGATGTGGGAGCGCCCCGTCCGCTACTACCAGGACCCGGCCACCAACTCC
The DNA here is from genome assembly GCA_034437615.1 of Anaerolineae bacterium. GTDB lineage: Bacteria > Chloroflexota > Anaerolineae > Aggregatilineales > Phototrophicaceae > DAOTTW01. The sequence goes on from DAOTTW010000228.1 coordinate 2,348, forward strand.
GTCGAGATCGTGCCAAGCTGGGTGTCCAGCATCGAAGGCAACGAAGATGCGTCCGAGTTCACCTTCACCATTCGTGATGGCCTGCGCTGGAGCGATGGCGAACCCGTCACCGTCGATGATGTGCGCTTCTGGTACGAAGATGTCATCTCCAACGAGGACCTGACGTCCGTCTTCCCGTCGCTGCTCAGCGTGAACGGCGAACGTATGATCATCGAGTACCCGGACGACCTGACATTTGTTGTGCAATTTGCCGCGCCGAACCCGCTGTTTTTGGCTCAGGCTGGCCGCCAATACTGGAGTTTCGCGTTGCCTGAGCACTACCTGCGTAACTTCCATGCCGATTACACCGACGCCGATAGCCTGGCTGCTGCTGTAGAAGAGAACGAAGTCGATAACTGGACCGACCTGTGGGGTCGTCGTGGCAAGATCGAAAGCTTCTGGCTGAACCCAGACGTTCCGGTGTTGAATGCCTGGCAGATCGTGACGCCACCACCCGCTGATGTCGTCGTGTTTGAGCGCAATCCGTATTACTTCGCCGTCGATACCGAAGGCAACCAGTTGCCCTACATCGACCGCATCGAACACACCCTGTTCCAGGACCAGGAAACGTTTAACCTGTTTATCGTGCAGGGCCAGATCGACCTGCAAGGCCGCCACGTCAACGTCGGTGACTTCACGCTGTATGCCGAAAACGCCGAGGCCGGTGATTACAGCATCGTGCAGTGGCGTAACGCCAACACCGAAACGCTGTGGCCCAACCAGACGGTAGACGATCCGGTGATTGCAGAACTGTTCGCGGACATCCGCTTCCGTGAAGCCATGAACGTCGCCATTGATCGCGAAGTCATCAACGAACTGGTCTATGCTGGCTTGGCCGAAGCGCGTCAGGCCAGCCCGATCAGCGGCTCGCAGTTCTACGATGCCGAATTTGAAACAAAATGGGCTGAATATGACCCGGAGCGTGCCAATGCGCTGTTGGACGAAATTGGCCTGACCGAATTCAACGGCGATGGCCTGCGTCTGCGCCCAGATGGTGATCCGCTGGTGATCCGCATTGACACGCCGCTGTTCCAGACGACCATCGACTCGCTGGAATTGGTCTCGGCTTTCTGGCAGGAGGTCGGCATCGGCACCAACATCAACGTGATGGACCGCAGCCTGTACCTGGACCGCGCCAACGCCAACGACATCATGATGGGCCACTGGGGTTGGGGCCGTGATTACTTCGTGGCGAGTCCTGGCCGCTGGTTGGGTACGATCAACGACGGCTCGTTCGGCCTGGCCTACGGTAACTTCTTTTCAGGCCGCGAACCCGCCATTGAGCCGCCCGCCGACCATCCCATCTACGACGTATGGAATGCCTGGGAGCGTGTCAGCACTGCCACGACCTTCGAAGAAGCGCTGGAACACGCACAGGAGATGGTCAGCATCCACCGCGAGAATGTGTTAGCCGTTGGCCTGGTCGGTGAAGACCCCAAGCTCTACATCAAGAGCAACCGCGTCGGCAACTTCCCCGCAGGTTTGATTGACGACGACGTGCTGCGCCAGATCGGCCTGGCCGCCCCGATGCAGTTCTTCATCCGCAGCGAGCAGTAAGCGCGGCCTAGTTTACGTAGGGGCGCAGCATACTGCGCCCGCTACCGAAAACGACGACAAATCCAAAATACCTGCCCCTGAAAAGGGGGATCGAGGGGCTGAGAGCAAATTCGCGGGTAAAATACACCTACCTGAGTCGTTACGTTATAGTTGCATAGCGCCGGAGGTCCACTGTGCTTGGCTACATCCTACGCCGCATTGTGTTGTTTATACCGACTGTTTTTTTTATTTCCGTCATCTCGTTCGTCATTATCCAACTGCCACCGGGCGATTACCTGACGACCTACATTGCGACGCTGGCGCAGCAGGGCGATGACATTAGTCTGGCGGAGATTGCGCAGCTTGAGAAACGCTACGGCCTGAACGATCCTATCTATGTGCAGTACCTGCGCTGGGTTGAGGGCATCATTACCGAGGGTGATTTTGGGCAGTCGTTCGAGTGGCAAGCACCCGTTTCAAGCCTGATCTGGGATCGTCTGGGCGCAACGGTGTTGATTTCATTCCTGACGCTGATGACGACCTGGGTGATTGCCATACCAATCGGCGTGTATTCTGCGACGCATCAGTACACGCTCATTGATTATGTGTTTACGCTGTTTGGCTTTATCGGTAAGGGCATCCCGAATTTCATGCTGGCGCTGATCCTCATGTGGGTGCTGTTCTCGGTCTTTGGCTGGAACGTTACGGGTTTGTTCTCGCCGGAATATGTCAATGCACCCTGGAGCGTGGACAAATTCCTGGATTTACTGTCTCATCTGGTGGTACCAATCATCGTGCTGGGCACAGGCGGTGCCGCTGATTTAATCCGTGTGATGCGGGCCAACACGCTGGATGAATTGAACAAGCCCTATGTCGAGACAGCACGCGCACAGGGCTTGAGCGAAACGGCGATTATCTGGCGTTACCCGGTGCGGGTCGCCTTAAACCCGTTTGTCAGCACGATTGGCTATGCCCTGCCGCAGTTGATCTCCGGGGCAGTGATTACCGCTGTCGTGCTCAATTTGCAGACGACCGGGCCGATGCTGCTGCGTGCGTTGCAATCACAGGATATGTACCTGGCTGGCACCTTCATCATGTTGCTGAGCATCTTCACTGTGATCGGCACCTTGCTATCCGACTTGTTGCTGGCGTGGGTTGACCCGCGCATCCGGCTGGAGTAAGCGTCATGGTCGAGACCAACCCAACGATCGCACCGACGGGTGCCGCAACAGCCGACGAACGCTACTATTCGGCGTCTCAATGGCGGCTGATGTGGTGGCGCTTCCGCAAACATCGGCTGGCAATGGCGAGTGGTGTGGTAATCATCCTGCTGTATCTGCTGGCGCTTTTTGCCGAGTTCATCGCCCCCTATGATCCGCAGGCGTTTAGCCGCTTGCACGCTTACGTTCCCCCACAGACCATCCGCCTGATCGACCATGAGGGCAAGCTACGGCTGCCCTTTGTCTACGGCCTCGAACGCGAACGCGACCCCGAAACGCGCCGTTTGAGCTACGTTGAGGACACCAGCAGCATCTATCGCGTGCATTTTTTTGTCCGGGGGGACGTGTACAAGTTCTGGGGCTTGTTCCCTGGCGACATGCACCTGTTTGGCCTGGCAGCAGAGGACCGAGGCGTCACAGGCGGCACAATCTATTTGTTAGGAACAGATCGGCTTGGGCGCGATATGCTATCACGCATCGTCTACGGTGCCCGTGTGTCGCTTTCTATTGGGCTGGTGGGTGTGCTGATTAGCTTTGTGCTGGGCATCGTGATCGGCGGTATCTCCGGCTATTATGGCGGCCTGCTCGATAGCTCCATCCAGCGTGTGATCGAGTTTCTGCGGTCGATGCCGACCATCCCATTGTGGATGGGGCTGGCGGCAGCGCTGCCCGTGAATTGGCCGCCACTCACGGTTTACTTCGTGATTACGCTGCTGTTGTCGATTATCGGCTGGACTGGACTGGCGCGTGTTGTTCGTGGGCGCTTCCTGTCGTTGCGGCAAGAGGATTTTGTGCTGGCGGCTAAGTTTTCGGGGGCCAGCGAACGGCGCATCATCTTTCGGCATATGGTGCCGTCTTTTGCCAGCCACATCATCGCATCGCTGACTTTAGCCATCCCAGATATGATCCTAGCGGAAACGTCGCTCAGCTTCCTGGGGCTGGGGTTGCGTCCACCTGTCATCAGTTGGGGCGTGTTGCTGCAAGAAGCGCAAAACTTGCAGACGATTGCGCTGTATCCCTGGTTGCTAGTACCGGGCCTCTTCGTAATCGTGACGATTCTCGCCTTCAACTTCTTGGGCGATGGGCTGCGCGATGCCGCCGACCCTTACAGCAAACATTGACGCTTATCGGGGCGATGCGTTCATGACAACAACGGAAAAGCTACTGCAAGTCAAAGACCTAAAGCTACAGTTCGAGACACGCGAGGGCACGGTACGGGCAGTGGATGGCGTCTCGTTCTCGCTGGAGGCTGGGCAAACGCTCGGTATCGTCGGCGAGAGTGGTTCGGGCAAATCCATGACCGCGCGGGCGCTGCTGTCGTTAATTCCACCACCCGGCAAGATCGTCGGTGGCGAAATTTGGTTCAACAAACGTCAGACCGACGTGCTTAATCAGGCCACTGGCTGGCTTGACATCGCGCAGCTTGACCCAAAAGGCAGCGCGATACGCGGTGTGCGCGGCGAAGAAATCGCCATGATCTTTCAGGAGCCGATGACATCGCTCAGCCCGGTGCATACCATCGGCAAACAGATCGTAGCAACGTTGCGTTTGCACAAGGGCATCAGCCACAAAGAGGCGCGTAAACAGGCAGTTGGACTGCTCTACAAGGTCGAAATGCCCAGGCCGGAGCAAGCCGTCGATAGCTATCCACACCAACTCAGCGGCGGGATGCGCCAGCGTGCTATGATCGCCCTGGCGCTGTCGTGCAACCCACGTCTGTTGATCGCAGATGAGCCAACTACCGCGCTGGACGTGACCACCGAGGCGCAAATCCTCGACCTGATGCGGCAATTACAGGCCGAGGATGGCATGGCAATCCTGTTCATCACGCATAATCTGGGTGTCGTCGCAGAGATAGCACAGGAGATGCTGGTGATGTATCTGGGCAAGGTGGTCGAACACGCCGACGTCGATACGATCTTCCATAACCCGCAACACCCTTACACACGGGCGTTGCTGCGCTCTGTGCCGCGCCTGGGGGCCAGGTCGGGCACTCGGCTCCAGGCCATCTCAGGGGCCGTCCCATCGCCTTATGCCCTGCCGAGTGGCTGCCCCTTTCACCCACGTTGTAGCGAACGCATCGACGGTGTATGTGATGTAATCGAGCCACGAGCCATCCCCATTGCTGATAACCATAGTGTCAGGTGTCACCTCTATGACGAACACTACACCACTGCTTGATTTGCAGGGCATCAAGAAGTATTTTCCCATCCAGCGTGGGGCCGTTCGCCGCGTCGTGGGCTATGTGCGTGCGGTGGATGATGTCAGCCTGCAAATTCACCAGGGCGAAACACTTGGTTTGGTGGGTGAAAGCGGGTCCGGCAAATCCACGATTGCACGCCTGATCTTGAATGGTTATACACCGACAGCAGGCCGCATCCTGTTTCAGCGGCGTGATGGTCAAATCGTCAACATCCCTGACCTGAACAAGTCTGAGATGAAACGGTTGCGGCAGGACATGCAGATGATCTTTCAGGACCCCTACTCGTCGCTGAATCCGCGCATGACGCTGCTGCAAATCGTCGGTGAGCCACTACTCGTTAATAAGGTGCCACCTGTCAAAATCCGTGATCGGGTGGCGGAACTGTTGGCGTTGGTTGGCCTGCGTCCGGAGTATATGTCGCGCTATCCCCATGCCTTTAGCGGTGGGCAGCGGCAACGTATTGGCATTGCGCGTGCGCTAGCGCTGAATCCCAGGTTCATCGCTGCTGATGAAGCCGTTTCCGCGCTGGATGTATCGGTTGCAGCGCAAGTCATCAACCTGATGCAAGATTTGCAGGACGAACTCGGCCTGACTTATCTGTTCATTACGCACGACCTGAGCACTGTGCGCCACATCAGCGACCGTGTTGCGGTGCTGTACGTGGGCAACCTGATCGAAATCGCGCCGACAGATAATCTGTTTCAACAACCCAAACATCCCTACACTGAAGCCTTGCTTTCGGCGGTGCCGCAGCCAGACCCACGCGCAGACCGTGAACGGATCATTTTGCGCGGCGAGGTAGCGGACCCGGCTAATCCGCCGACAGGGTGCCATTTCCACCCGCGCTGCCCCTACGCCCAGGATGTTTGCCGGACGGATCGCCCTGAACTGCGAGACATCGGCCCTGGGCATTGGGTGCGTTGCCATTTTGCCGAAGAGCTGGATTTACGCGGCGTTGCGCCTATGGGCTAGTGACCAGTTAATGCTATCTTAAAGGCAGCTAGTCCGCTTATAATAGGTGGAGTAGCTGCAAACGGAAAAGAACAGAGCACCGTCATGCGGAAAAACAAACGCCCTAGTATTCAGGATGTCGCCAAGACAGCGGGTGTGTCGGCATCCACTGTGTCGCGTGTGCTAAACCAGAAAGACGGCGACATCAAAATTAGCGCAAAGACAAGCGAGAAGGTCCTGGAGGCTGTCGAGATACTGGGCTACCAGCGCAACCCCTTCGCCTTCGCTGCGCGTGCGCAACGCACAGGCATCATCGGTGCGGTCTTACGCAACATCGGCGGTACGTCAAACGGGTTGCTGGCCCGCCGCTTGCAATTCGCAGCACGCGAGCGGCAGCTTGAGGTGCTGATTGGTGTGCCGCATCTGGCAAGCAACGCCATTGAACGCCAACTCAACATCTTCCAGACAGAGCTATTTGATGGTTTGCTGTTCCTGGGTGAGATTCCCAGCGCCCAACACACAATAGCAACGTTGCAACGCATGAACAAGCCATACGTGTTTGTCGGCTCGCACGACCTCTCAAATAAACCGCTGGTTACAATTGATCTGGTACGTGGCACCGAAATGGCGCTCGACCACTTGCGGGAACTAGGCCACACAAAGATCGGCTTTTTGGGGTCGCCGTCACCGAGCTGGATGGCTAGCCACCTGCGGCTTACGATCATGCAGCAGTATCTTGCGCGGCATAATTTACCCCTGCCCGATGCTTACATCACCGACATAGATCACATGCGTTACACACCAGAGGACAGCGATTTTTCGTACAGGTCGCACAACACCGCGCTGAAACATGCTCACTACCTGCTGCAATTGGATGATCCCCCAACAGCGATAGTCTGCGCCAATGACGGGTTTGCAATCGCAGCAGTTAAGGCGGCCTGGCAGGCAGGTCTGCGCGTGCCGACAGATGTCTCGATCATCGGCTTTGGTGCAGATCGACCTGGTTACACGGCTTATCCAGAACTCACAATGGTTCAGCGCCCTTACGATCGGTTGCTCGAAGCGAGCCTGGATTTACTGGAACAGCTTATAGCGGCATCATCAGATGATTTGCTGACGACGCACATCGCATTCGAACCAGAACTCGTCATCAGAGAGTCCACTGCACCGCCCCATCGCCCAACCAGACTGCCCCCCACATGACGCACTTTCCGCAGTTTCCAGTAACTACTCAGGCATATTTTGCCCGCGAATTGGCCTTCACCCCCTCAATCCCCCTTTTCAGGAGTAGGTATTTGGTTTTTCGTTGTTCCTATGTGGCGGACGCACCAGTGGCG
>DAOTTW010000229.1:0-20530 GCA_034437615.1 Anaerolineae bacterium
CCTACCCCTGTAAACCCCTTCAGGGGGGTTGGCCCTGCGGAAGCCGCTGGCTTTAGCCAGTGGCGACACACACAGACTTGCCTGAGTAGTTACTCAGTATCTTGTAAGCTTTTCGGGGTACAGAGCATGTACAGACGCCATAGGCACCCCTATACTGACGCGGATTTTGAAAATCAGCAGGACGATTATGAGCTACAGCAACGACGACACGCAACCCAACATGGTGCAACCACCCAAACAATATACACCGAGATACGACGAACCAGGCGGCCCACCACGCCTTTTACTTTTCGGGGTCATTGGCCTGTTTCTTTTGGTTGTCGGTGGTTCGTTCGCAGGGGTTTATATCTTCCGTGAGGTGCTTACACCTGCGCAGCGTGTGCGTGTGATCGACAACGCGCCCTTCATGGAAGCGTTCTTACCGCCCACACCACCCGGAGGCCGCCTGCCAACCGTGCAGCCCAACGTCGGCAGCGAAGCTGAAGCAATGGACCTGCTTGGGCTGCCATTAGAGGATTTAGTGCCGACGCGCACGCCAACACCGGGCGAAACCCCCGTTGAGAGCATCACCGTCGAAGAAAGCAGCGACGCCAGCGCGACACCGCTACCAACGAATGCGCCAGCGACCAACACGCCGACAGCCACCCCAACAGATGCACCGACAGCAACGGCGACGCCAACAGCCACACCACCACAAAGCGCATCAGCCAGCGGTGCGGCCAGCAATGCCGCAATTAACACCGTCGCACAGACGACGCGCCGCGTGCCGCCCACAGCGCGCATTTTCGGCCTGACGCACCAGCAGCAAACGTGGAATAACTGCGGCCCGGCGACGATTACAATGGCCCTGTCGTATTATGGTTGGCCAGAAGAACAAGCATACGCCGCATCGTACCTGAAGCCCAATCGTGAGGATAAGAACGTCAGCCCGCAGGAATTGGTGGATTTCGTCAACGAGCAGACGGGCGTGCGTGCCACGATGCGTATGGGTGGCAACCTGAACCTGCTCAAGACGCTGATCGCGAGCGGCTTCCCGGTGATTGTCGAGCGCGGCATGATGTTCGAGGCGAACGACTGGCTAGGGCATTATCAGGCATTGATCAGCTATGACGACACGCTGGATATTTTCTACGCCTACGATAGCTTCATGGGCACGGGGCCGAACGATGCAGGCGTGACCGAGAGCTACGCACGCATGGACGCGGATTGGCGGCAATTCAACCGCACGTTCATCGTCGTCTATCAGACGGAACAAGCCGCCGCACTGCGTGCCCTGCTCGGTAATCTGGCCGATGAAGAAAGCGCCGCCGCCCATGCCTTCAGCGTCGCGCAGCAGGAAGCCGAAGCCAACCCCACCGACGCCTACGCCTGGTTCAATATGGGCACATCGCTGGTGGCGTTGGGTGATTATCGACGTGCCGCAAACGCCTACGCGCAATCCATGCGGCATAACCTGCCCTGGCGCATGTTGTGGTATCAGTTCGGGCCATTTGAAGCCTTCTACGAGACCGGGCAGTACGATCAGGTGATGAGCCTCGTCAATATCAACCTGAATCAGGCTGAAGAGGTCGAGGAAACGTTTTACTGGCGGGGTCGTGTTTATGCAGCACAAGGCGAAACGTCACGCGCACGGGCGGATTTCAACCGCGTGCTGGCGCTGAACCCGAACTTTGAAGCGGCACGGGTTGCATTGAACCAACTCTAATGGATAATCCAGACAATCTGTAGGGGTGCAACGCATTGCACCCAGGGCGCAGCACGCTACGCCCCAGCATAGGGTTCTATTAATTTGTTTTGGTTTTCCATGAGGTGACGCCATGAGCACAGCCAACGCAGCATTGCCCGAACAGGGCGACGACGCAGCCAACAAGCGCAACACCACGCGCCGCATCGCTCAATCGACGTTGCTGGTAGCGGTGGCCTTCGGTGTGGCGAAGGTCATCAGCCTGGCGCAGACGGTCGTGATTGCGCAGGTATTCGGCATCAGCGCAGAATGGGACGCTTTTGTGACCGCGAATCGCATCCCGGAGCAGATTTTCAACCTGATTTCCGGTGGTGCGCTGGCCAATGCCTTTATCCCGATCTTTAGTGGCTACTTAGCACAGGAAAAGCGCGAAAGGGCCTGGAAAATCGCGTCACATGTGCTCAATGTCGTCTTTTTGACGACGCTGTTTCTGAGCGTGCTGGCGTTTATCTTCGCGCCCTGGCTGGTGGATAACGTCGTCGCGCCCGGTTTTGACTTCGCCACCTCACAGCAAACCGCCGCCCTGATGCGTATTTTGCTGTTCAGCACGCTGATCTTCTCGATCAGTGGCATCTTTATGGGCACGCTGCACAGCCACAATCATTTTCTGCTGCCTGCGCTGGCCCCGATCATGTTTGACGTGGGCTTGCTGATCGGCGTCCTCTTCTTGATTGAACCCTTCGGCACGACGGGCATCGCATTGGGTGCGGTGCTTGGCGCGGCGCTGCATATGAGCATCCAGATTCCCGGCCTCGTGCATTATCGGATGCGCTGGTGGCCGGAATTGGGCCTGCATGACCCGGAGTTATGGCATGTGGTGCGCCTGATGATCCCGCGTGTGCTGGGCATGTTCGTCTTTAATTTCAACTTCCTGGTGATGAACAATCTGGCGTCAAGATTGGGCACGGGCAGCGTCTCCGCGTTTGATTGGGGCTGGCGGCTGATGCAAATCCCACAAACGCTGATCGGCACAGCAATGGGCACCGTGATCTTCCCGACGTTGGCCAAGCTGAGCGAACTCGCAGACGAGGACGGCAAGCGCGATGCCTTATCCGGCGCGTTGCGCTTCATCCTGATTGCCAGCATCCCGTCGGCGGTTGGGCTGGTCGTGGTCGGGCAGCCGCTCGTCAGCCTGCTTGAGCGCGGCGCATTTGACGCATCCGCCTCTGCGCTGGTCTACAGCACGTTGCAGATGTTCGCGCTTGGCATCATCGTACATTCAGCGCTGGAAGTGACGGCGGCAGGTTTCTTCGCGGATAAAGACACCATCACACCGCTGTATGCGGCCATCGGCGGCTCTGCAATTAACGTGTTTGTGGCCTACAACCTGAGTGGCGTGCTGGTCGTGCAGGATGCGGCATTATTTAACGCAATCGCTAGCACGACGCCGAATTTCGTGCAGGTTACCGGGGATGTCAGCGCGTTGGCGCTGGCAAATTCGCTCGGTGTGCTGTTTGAGGTCGGCGTGTTGCTGCTGATTTTGCGTAGTCGCTGGCAGGGCATTAACGAAGGTACGCTGGCCATGACCATCATCAAGACCAGCATCGCTAGCCTGATTATGGCAGCAGCCGTTATCGGCATTCAGTTGGTATGGGAATGGCTGGGCCTTGCGGATCGCGGTCTGATCTTCAGCATCGGTCAGGTGGGTGTACAAGCGCTCGTGGGTGTGCTCGTGTTCTTCGTCGCGGCGCTGGCCCTGCGCATGACGGAAATCATGGAAGTCATCCGCCTGATTTTGCGGCGTCGCCATAATGTGACATTGCCCTAACCGACGATTGCAACGACAATAGACAACAGGCAGAGCGAAGCATATACAGGGATTTCTATGTCAGCAATACCCCCACAACCATCACCGGATGCACCGGACACCATCGCCGCAGAATGCAAGATTGACGCACCGCCGGAAACAGTCTGGCAAATCCTGACGCACTTTTCCGGCTATGACGCCTGGAACAAGCTGATTTACGCCATTGATATGCGGGAGTTTAGTGAGGGCCAAGTTTTTAATGCTACAGTGAAAGTCGGGTCGATTTCAAGCCGCGTAACGCTCAAAGTGCACCTGATTGACAAGCCGCACACTATCGCATGGGGCGCAGCAAACCCGAATTGGCTGCTGGACGCAATACGCTATCAAATCTTGACGCCTACCGATGCCGGTGGCACGCACTATCAATCGTTGGAGCGTTTTGGCGGCTTATCGACCGTGCTCACCAACGTACTGATGAAGCAGACCATGCGCAAGAGTTCGCAAGATATGGCCGATGCGCTCAAGCGCGTTGCCGAATCTGCCGCGACATAGACAATACAACACTAGAGATCAGCATCAATTATGGCGATTGAAATCAAGCAACTGACACTCGGCATGGTGAACACCAATGCCTACATCATCGGGGATACCGACACTCAGGAAGCTGTCGTGATCGACCCGGTAGACAACGCGCCTGTAATCCAGCAAACCGCAGAACGCGCAGGCTGGACGATCAAACTGGTTCTGGCCACACACGCGCATTTCGATCATGTGCTGGCCAGCAAAGCGCTGAAAGAAGCGACCAATGCGCCTTTTTACATCCACGAAGAGAGCAGCGAATGGCTGGAGACGCTGCCGCAACAGGGCAAACTCTTCGGCCTCGGTGATTTTCCTGAGGGCGCAAAACCAGATCGGCTACTGACCAGCGACCCCGAAACCATCGAAATCGGCGCGATCAAGCTAGAGACGCTCTACACGCCGGGGCACGCGCCCGGACACATCAGCTTTTTCCTGCGCTCCGAAAATATGCTGTTTGCAGGCGATACGCTGTTCACGGGCAGCATCGGACGCACGGATTTACCGGGTGGCGATTACAACCTGCTGATGCAGAGCATCTTTGACAAGCTGTTGCCGTTGGGTGACGATGTGCGCGTGTTGCCCGGTCACATGTCAGCGACCACCATCGGGCAAGAACGCCGGACCAACCCCTATCTGCTGGGCTATGACGCACAGCAAAAACGCAACCCAGATCAAGCGACACACTAAGCGTGCGTATTTTATTGCTCTTCGTGGATGGCATCGGGCTAGGTGACGACGGTGCGGCCTCTAACCCCTTTGCCAGCGCAGATATGCCCACCCTGACGGCGCTTACGAATGGTCAGCGCTGGCTCAAGGGCATCGGACGGCAGGAAAGTGCACGCGCCATCTTCATCCCAACAGACCCGCGCTTAGGCGTTCCAGGTCGGCCACAAAGCGGCAGCAATCACGCTGTCATCATGACCGGGCGCAACGTGCCGCAAATTATCGGGCGGCATTATGGCCCCAAACCAGACGAGCAAACCCGCGCAATCCTCGCAGCAGACAACGTTTTCAAGCGGCTGAACGACAACGGCAAGCGTGCCGCGATGCTGGTGGGCTATCCGGCGGGCCTGCTGCACAGCATCGCACGCGGCAAAACCCTGCCTTCAGGGATGCAGCAGGCGGCTATCAACGGCGGGCAGAGCCTCTTCACGATTGAGGACATTCAGCACAAGCGTGCCCTGACCGCCGAATACACCGGACATATGCTGCGCGAGCACACAGGCGATACGCGCATCCCAACCATGAACGCGCACGCAGCAGGGCGGCTACTGGTCGAACTCGCACGCGGCTATGATTTTGCGCTGCATTCACATTGGATAACGGATTACGTTGGGCATCGCGGCCCGCTGGCAAAAGGCGTTGAACTGCTGGAATTGCTGGATGCGGTGATGGCTGGCGTGCTGGAGGCGTGGGACGATGACGAGGGGCTGGTGATCTTGACCAGCGATCACGGCAACATGGAGTTAATTGGCGACCGCCGCCACACCGAAAACGACGTGCCCACGCTGATTATCGGCAACGACAAAGCGGCCTTTGCCGATGGCTTCACATCGCTGCTGGATTTTGCGCCGCGCATCCTGCAACGTTTGCTCTAACGTCAACCATGAACATGCGGATTAATGAAGCAATCAAAACGGCTTCAGATGATTTGCGTAGTCCGGCGGACACGGCAAGCCGTGTCCCTACGAACGATGCCCTGTAGGGACACCCTTCTGGGTGTCCGAGCGGCGTCAGCCGAATTGCCGATGTTGCAAGAGTTTGACTTGTTTTTTAGCTGGAAAAGCCTAACACGCCCCTACATCGCCTGATCCGCGCTGCGTTCCTGCCGCAATTTGCCATAGAGCGTGACCGCTGCCAGCACCATCAGCAGCGTGCGTAAGCCTACGATAAGCACATAAGGCGGCAGCAAATCCCCGCTGATGACGCCGCCTGTGTCGCCTGTACGCGCAAATAAGAATGGATACTCCACGAAGGCCAGCAAACTCAGCAGAAATATCAGATAGACAGCGTTGCGCGTCGGGAAGACCAGCAGATACAGCGGGATAATCTGCGTCAGCCATTGCGGACTGAAGCCCTGCGATTGCAGGAAGAAAATCAGCAGCGTAATGCCCACGAAGGCCACCAGCCCGACATCATCGAAGCGGCGCGTGCGCAAAAACACGAACAGGCCGATCAAGCCCGCAACGCCAAACCGCAACCATGCAGGCAACAGCGCCGGGTTACGTGGCCCACCGCCCTCAGCCACGCCTTCGGCATAGAAGTGGCTTTCGATGCTGCCGAAGTTGCCCGTTGTCGTGTTGCCATCCAGGATGGCCCAGACGGTCTGATAGGATGGTTTGCCGAATTGCGCCGTGAGCGAGACCGCTGTCAGTTCGGCGTTGATGGCAAATAGCGGCAGATAGGCCAGCGCGAACAACCCCAGCGTGACAGCGATGTAGCGCCCCGCTGAGCGCACGTTGCGATAACGCAAAATGGCACCGAAGAGTAGCGCCGGGACGAACTTCACGAGTGCGCCAAACGCCACGACTGCTGCTGAGCGCGTTTCCTGACCGATGAGCAGCAGCCAGATGCCAAGCAGCAGCGTAAACGTCACCAGCGAGTCGAAATTCCACCACATGAAGACAAACGGGATCGCAAGTAACGCATAAATCCAGGCCAGCGCTAGCCCGGTTGCCGTGTTATGTAGGCGGCCACCCAGCTTATACAGCAAGATCAAGCTGCCCGTCTCGGAGGCCAGCATAATCAGCCCCAGCACAATCGACCAACTGTTATAGCTGACGTTTTCGCCCAGCAAAGCATGTACGCTGGTGGTGGTCAGGAACCAGACGGGCGGGAATTCGCTCCACCAATCGCGAAACGGCCAGAAGCCATCGTCTTCCAGCGCTGCCAATGCGAAGTGATAGAGGCGGTCGCCACTGGTGCCGATGCCACGTTCGATCAGGCTGCTGTTTTCACCAATTGGCAGCAGAAACGGCTCGTAGGCCAGCAGCAGCAGCACGCGAAAGCCCACGAATAGCAGCAGCAGCACACGAAAATCGCCCAGTAAACCTGTGATATTGCGTTCGGATGCCATGTATTATGAGCCTGCGCTGCTTGTGCCTGTTGGCAGCGGCGTCTCGCGCAGGTGAATCACGGCCAGATCATCGACATAGGCCAAGCGCCAACCGGGTTCATCACGTAACGTCGCGTCCAAGCCGCTGCCGACCTCAACCAGCACCGTATTCACGTTGTAATCTTCCAGCAGGTCGCGCCAGCCGATGCTGGCTGTGGCAATTCTGACGTAGGTACGCACAAATTCGTCGTATAAATCCGTGCGGCCATCAATGAATACGGGGAACTGCGGCGTTCTAAAGAGAATGTAGCCGCCCCAGTTATACGCATTGAACAGTTGGCCCTCTGGCTCTAGCTCCAGCAGATAATCAACGGCTGCAACAGGCAGGCTTTCGGCCTGTGCCTCTGCGATGGTCTGCGGCGACCAAATGCCAAACAGGTAAATTAGCGTGCTCGCGAAAACCACGATGATCAAACCGACGTTCAGGCGGCCCATCATGGGTGTGACCTTCTGGCGCGGGCGCAGCTCCCAGTTGTAGGTTTGCAGCGCGTCGGCGGCCAGGTGCGTCAGCACAACCGTTGCTGCCACCGCAAACATCGAGATATTGCGTGAAAACAGCAGCCCCATGAACATCGGCCCCATGACCAGGAAGAAGCCCGTAAAATCGAATTTGTGGCGGCTGGCCCACGCTGCGCCGAACAGCAGGATAATCATGCCGATAAAGGGCCAGGTCTCGGTGCCCTGAAAGTTCGGCGTGTTCCATTCCTGGATGAATTCACGCAGTGCGCCCATGCTGAGCGTCTCGAAGGGCACGAGCCACGTCGCTGTACCATAGGGCGAAATCGCCAGCAGGACAACCGATGCCACAAAGATCAGCAGCAGCTTGCGCACTTTGCCCCAGGTGACGTGCGGTTCGTTGGTACCAACGATCAGGTTCAGGCTTTCGCCAACGATGGCGGCGAACAGAAACAGGAAGCCAATCGCAAAACCCGCGTGCAAGTTGCCCCAGATCAGCATCGCAGGTGGCAACAGCCACAGACGATCCACGCCGCGCATCTTCCAGCTATAGAGCACAAGCAAGAAGAAGCAACTGAACAGGAACGAAAACATCTGTGGGCGCGCCGCCCAGAAGACCGCCGCCGTCGCCGCACCAAGCACCATCACAAAGCTGCGCAAATAGATATTGCCGCGCAGCACAGGCAGCAGCAGCGCCATACCAGCAACCGCCAGCACCGCCGTATAGATGGATAGCCCCACATCCCCGGCCAGATCGTAAATGCTGACCATGATAATCTGGCCGCCCCAACTATGATTAATCCAATCCGCGCCATTGAAGGTATGCGAGAAGACATCTTCATATAACATGCCGTTGGCGAGCGTGTAGGTGCCACATTGCAGGTGCCACCAGGTATCGGTATCCACAGGGGCACGGCTGGCCATCGCGAAAAGCAAGGCAAAGATCAGCACAAGCGTCGTGCGTTCCATTGTTATCTGGGTCAGTTTCGTTATCTGGGTCAGTTTCGTTATCTGGGTCAGTTTGTGTTTAGACATGCGTGTATTCATCCTCATACGCATCTATAATGGGATTTATGTGGTTGCCGTAGGCTGAGGCGTACTAAAAGGCGACAATATTGTAACGTCGCTTGGCATCGGCTGATAATTAAGCGGCAATTGTTACGGAATAAATGTCATTACGTTGTGAGGCACGCCCGTTTCATGCTATACTTTCCTCAGTGCCTGTACAATTCCCAAACAAGAGCAGGATAATCAGATTGGTACTATCGGACGCGGGCACGCACCCAATGCATAACTGGTTGGGAAAGGAGCGTGCACACCCACCCCCCCACCGACTCTTGACAAACAAAACGACCGAAGTAGGGTGTGCAAAGTGGATGCGCTATGAACGATCAGATCGGGTCAACACCTGAGCACATACGAATTGTTGTTGTAGACGATCATCCTCTGTTTCGGGATGGCTTGCGACGGGCCTTCGAATATGTAGATCATATTGAAGTCATTGGCTATTTTGAGACGGGCGAACTGGCGCTGGAAGAAGTCCCCAGATTAGAGCCGGACGTGATCTTACTCGATATTAACCTGCCCGGCATGAACGGCTTGCAAGTCTCACGACAGTTGCAGCAGGCCCACAGCCGTAGCTCCGTCGTCATCCTGACTGCACACCATGATACAGAGCAGATTTTACACGCGCTGCGCTCTGGTGCCTCGGCGTATTGCTCGAAGGACATCCGCCCCGATAAACTGGTGGAGGTGCTGGAGGCTGTGGCGGCGGGGTATCATGTGGTGGATAATCGGCGTATGGACCGTAGCGCGTTCAAGACGTGGTTGACAGAACGCATTGAGGATACGTCCGGCCCCTATACGATTGACGCCGAAGGCCACTTCATCCCGCTCAGCCCACGTGAAATGGAAATCCTTGAATACGTGACGCAAGGCATGATTAACAAGCAGATCGCCGCCACGTTGGGCATCAGCCAGCAAACCGTCAAAAACCACATGACATCTATTCTAAAGAAGCTCAAGGTCAACGACCGCACACAAGCCGCTGTAACGGCCATCCGTCGCGGCTGGGTGCGGGTCAACGATAACGATCAGCAGGAGCTATAGGTTATGGTAAATTATCGCAATTTCCTTGACGATCAAGAACAGCAAGAAGAACTCGACCCGAAAGAGCGCCTGATCTCGCTGGTTTCGACTAGCCTGACATCGAACAAGCGCACGATGGACGAATTGCGCAACCAAATCGAGAGCACGCGCTCATCCGTCGATAAAGAACGGCAACGTTACTCTACCATTGCGACTGAAGTGCGCAACATTAAAGAGAACCTCGATACAGTACCGCGTGAGGACATCCGTGATAAATACGAAGAGGCGCTTGAAGTGCGCTTTCGTATGGCGACGATGCAGGGCCAGCTAGAGCGCACGGAGGCCGTATATGGCAAGCTGGAGGAATATCAGGGCTTGCTTTCGGAGGTGATGGGGGCCATCCAGGGCTATGATGATTTTATGCTAGCCGATGGCGAAGAGGTGAAGTCGTCCTCGCGCAATGTGGATGTCGTGCGCATTATTCAGGCCCAGGAAGAAGAAAAGCAGCGCCTCGCCCGTCAGATGCACGATGGCCCGGCGCAATCGCTGACGAATTACATTCTGCAAGCCGAAATTGTGCAGCGCTTCTTCGACCGTGACCCAGACCGCGCCGCCGAAGAACTGGAAAACCTCAAGAGCAACGCCAGCCGCACCTTCCAGAAAGTGCGCGATTTTATCTTCGACCTGCGCCCTATGATGCTGACTGACCTGGGCGTAGCGCCGACTGTTCGCCGCTATATCGAAATGTTCGAGGGTAAAACGGACATCGACTGTAAGCTGGACATCAAAAACGAAGAGCGCCGCCTGGAACACTACCTGGAAGTGGCTGTGTTCCGCGCTGTGCAAGACCTGATGGGCCTCGCCCGCGATTATGGCAACCCCGGCAGCATTGAGATTCAAATGGACATGATGCAAACCGACAACATCCGCATCACCGTTGAAGACGACGGCGATGGCTTCGACGCCAGCCAGCTCGATACCGACGCCGAGACGTTCAAAGACCCACGCTTGCAAACGCTGGCGATGCTGCGTGCCCGTCTTGAGCTACTCGGTGGCCTGGTGGATGCCCGCAGTAACGAGAACGAAGGCTCCATCATCCGTATTGACCTGCCGACAGGTGAATAAACGCGCAGCGGCGTGTCCCGGCAGCACATCGCCCCGACGGGCGCGGATAGCCCATCGGATGTCCCTACATAGCGCCGTTCGTAGGGACGCCCGATGCGGCGTCCGTCAACCTGCCCGCAGGACGAAACACACCCAGTACGAAGGGGTGGTTTGACATTTACTAGGCTTGAACTACACTTAGTTTACAACTTTTGCATTTTTAGCAGCATCCGCCGCAGGGGTACTTGCGGCTCAAACGCAACCCAATTCATATAATTCGTACTTGTATAAGGCTTCGCGCCCGGTCGGGTGCATTTCATCCAAATCTGTTTTGCTTGCACATTGTACACAATCGGCGATGTGCTCAATTGGAGGCCTAAAGATTCATGAATAACCGCACTCGTTTGTTGCTCGTCGTCGTGTTCGTCGTGGTCATTATCGGTGTCGTCGCTGCTTTCCTGGTTTTAGGCCAGCAGCCCACACAGCCCGCCCAACCACAAAACAACGGTGGCGTGTCGCAGGAACCCACCCGCGAACCGCCGACGCCGGAACCCGCCAATACGCCGCTGCCGACGATTACACCGATTCCGTTCATCCCGGTGGTGATCGCCGTGCAGGATATCCCGCGTGGTCTACCGATCCAGCCAGACGCCGTGAGTGTTTTGCCGATCCCAGAGCAATCCGCGCCCTTCCAGGCATTCACGAACCCGGATGAAGTCATCGGCAAGATCGCACGCACGGATATTTTCCGTGAGCAGCCTGTGCTGGCGAATTTGCTGGTGGAGGACCTGACATCGCTGGCCAATGTCGGCTCGGATGCCGCCGCCGTGCTGCCAACGAACCGCGTTGCCGTTTCGTTGCCAATGGACCGCATCACCAGTGTCGCCTATGCCATCCAGCCCGGTGACCGCGTTGACCTGATCGTTTCGATGCTGTTCATCGACGTAGACCCCACCTTCCAGACGATTGAGCCGAACGCTTTCCGTCTCGTGAGCACAGCCCTGAGCGAAGATGGCACGCTGGAATTGAGCATCGGTGAGTCGGTACGCGGTGAGTTCAGCACCCGGCGTATCCCACAGGCGGGCGATCAACCGGTGCTGATTGCGCCATCGGAGGCGCAACGCCCACGCTTGACGACACAGCGCACCATTCAAGACGCGCTGGTGGTCTGGACAGGTGACTTCCCGCGTGATGGGCGTATTTTCCGGCCTGCACCCACCCTGACACCGACGCCGGACCCCGATGATGAAGAAGATACGGATGAAGACGGTGAACCCGTGCCGACAGAGGTACCCCCGCGCCCGGACATCGTGACGCTGGCGGTGTCGCCGCAGGATGCCGTTGTGATTTCCTGGCTGGTCGAGGCGGGCTTGCCGATCACGTTTGCGCTGCGCTCTGCGTCTGCAACGTCGCTGGTGCAGACAGACCCGGTCACGCTGGACTACATCCTGAACCGCTTCCGTATCGACATACCAGAAAAATTTGAATACAACATCCAGCCCGCTATCCGCAGCATCCGTCAGATTGAGGTGGGCAACCGTATCACGCTGGGCGGCTAGTCCCGGCTGGCCTGCTCTTTAAAACCGTTGCAGCGCGTTACACTTCTGTCGGCGCGCTGTTGCGTTAGGGCACATGTATGCAACGCACGTCTAAGCTTTGAGTAGTTAGGTGATGAAAGATGGCAGACGGAGACGAGAAAAAACAGATACGCATTCTGCTGGTGGATGACATCGCAGAGGCCCGTGATAGCATCAAGAAGTTGCTGGCCTTCGAGCATGACTTCAAGGTCGTGGGGGATGCGGCGAATGGGCGCGACGGCGTACAGAAGGCGAAGGAACTGAAGCCGGACATCGTGATTATGGACATCAACATGCCGGATATGGACGGCCTGGAAGCGGCTGGCCGCATTACGCGGGCCTTGCCGATGGTCGGCGTGGTGATGATGTCCGTGCAGGATGACCCGGATTACATGCAGCGGGCAATGATGGCCGGGGCACGCTTCTTCCTCAGCAAACCGCCCTCGATGGACCAGCTTTACAGCACCATCCGCAACGTCTACTCGCAATATGAGCCAATCCGCCGCCGCATCAAGCAGCTCGAAGATACGGCTGGCTCAGTCGTTGTGGTCGGTGGCGACGACGACGAAGAAGGCCCCGTCGGGCGTACTGGGCACATTATCGCGGTCTATAGCCCACAGGGCGGCGCAGGTTGTACGACCATTGCCACCAGCCTTGCATCCGGCCTGATGAAGGAAGGCGTTAAAACGCTGCTGATCGACGCGAACCTGGAATTTGGCGATGTCGGCATGTTCCTGGATGCACGCAGTAACTCTACGATTGCGGATTTGGTCGAAGAGGTCGGTGAACTAGACCTGGATTTCATAGAGAGCGTGGTATTCACGCACAATAGCGGCGTCAAGGTTTTGCTGGCCCCGGCACGGCCTGCGGCGGGTGCAGAGCTGCGCAATACCAGCGCTGACAGCATCATCTCGGTGATCCGGCAGATCTCGGTATTTTACGATTTCGTCGTGATTGATTGCAACCGTTCGCTGGATACGATCACCACACAAATCCTTGAAATGGCCGAAAAAGTCGTGCTGGTGACGCTGCCGACGCTGCCCTGCATCAAGAACGTGCGCCACGTGCTCGACCTGTTCACCAATGCGGATTATCCGCAATCAAAGACGACGCTGGTCGTGAACAAGGCCATCGAGAACCCGACGAAAATCCAGAAGGTTTTCCCCACGCCGGAGCGCATTCAGGGCTTCCTGCGGCATCCCGTCGAAGGGGTGATTCCGTTGGTCGAAGAAGGCATGATCCTAAATGCGGTCAACAAGGGCGTGCCCGTCATCGCCGCCGACCGCGACGTAAACAAAGCGCCCATGAAGCAGCTACGCGAGCTATCAGACCGCGTTTACCGTAACTTCCGGGCCGAAAAAGCCAAGCCAGACGCAGCCGCACAACCAGCCGAAACCGCGCCAAAGGAAAAAGAAAAACGCGGTTGGCTGCCTTTTGGTCGTGGCTAATACAGGTTGGCGCAAACCATCAGCCGCATTGCAGGTCTATTCGCGTTGTGCTGTACCAGCGTTGATGCACCCATAGCCCAGCCTTAAGGTATTTCTGGGCGAAAACCGCTAGACTCGTAGATAAGAGATGATACAGATATAGACAGGGAGCGACTGTTATGTCACTACTCCGTAAAATGGACAAAAGCAGCACAGGTAATAGCGGCGGCAGCCCCGCCGATAACGAAGCCTCGCAAGCCGCCGCACGCAAAGCCGCCGCACGCCGCAAATCCGTCAGCGGTGGCAAGAAGGGCAGCAAAGGTGGCCAGCAAGATTACAGCGACCTCAAGTTGCGCATTCAGAACAAGCTGCTAGCAGAGCTAGACCCCTCGATGGACCTCAGTAAGCAGGATGAGGTCCGCCGCCAAATTCAAGAGCTGTTCAACAGCGTGCTGGCCGAGGAAAACATGCTGCTCTCTAAGACAGAGCGCGAACGCCTCTTTGAGATTATCGTAGCGGATATTCTCGGCCTGGGTCCGATAGAGCTGCTACTGAAGGATGAGACCATTACCGAGGTCATGGTCAACGGCCCGAAGAACATCTTCGTAGAGCGCAAAGGCAAGATCACGCTCTCCGGTGTGACGTTTGACAGTGAGGACCACGTCCTGCGCATCATCGACCGTATCGTGGCCCCGCTAGGCCGCCGTGTCGATGAAAGCTCGCCGTTGGTGGATGCACGCCTGCCAGATGGCTCGCGTGTGAACGTCGTTATTCGTCCGGTGGCGCTGTGTGGCCCCACCATTACCATCCGTAAATTCGCGAAGAATCCGCTGGGCATTCAAGACCTGATCCGCTTCGGCTCGATGACCAACGAAATCGCCAACTTCTTGCAGGCCTGCGTGGTTGCCGCGTTGAACATGGTTGTCTCCGGTGGTACTGGCTCTGGCAAGACGACCCTGCTGAACGTGCTATCGAGTTTCATCCCCAACGATGAGCGCATCCTGACGATTGAAAACGCCGCAGAGTTGCAGCTTCAGCAGGAACATGTGGTACCGCTGGAAAGCCGCCCCTCCAACACCGAAGGCAAGGGGGCCATCAGCATTCAAGACCTGGTGGTGAACAGCCTGCGTATGCGCCCGGAGCGTATCGTGGTCGGTGAGTGTCGTGGTGGCGAAGCGCTGGATATGCTCCAGGCGATGAACACAGGCCACGATGGTAGCCTGACGACCCTGCACTCCAACTCGCCGCGTGATGCCATCTCTCGCATGGAGGTAATGTGCCTGATGGCGGGTATGGACCTACCGACACGCGCTATCCGTGAGCAGATCGCCTCGGCGGTGGATGTGATCGTTCAGCAGAGCCGTATGCGGGACGGCTCGCGTAAGATTCTGAACATTACAGAAGTACAGGGCATGGAAGGCGAGATGATTACGATGTCCGATATCTTTGAATTTGAGCAAACGGGCTACGAAAACAACAAGATCGTCGGTCGCATACGCCCAACGGGTATCCGCCCACGCTTCATGGAACGCATCGAAGATGCAGGGATCAACCTACCGCCGACGGTCTTCGGTATCGGCAAGGTACGCTAGCGACATACGACCCCAGCGAAGTTGACGCTTGTGCGCGCTTCGCAGTATTATGAGCATGATGGGTAAGCGGCCCGGCCGGGTTGCAGTGCATAGTTTAGCTGAGAGGCACGATTGGTATGGCTCCTGAACAAATCCTGATTTTAGCCGTAGCCGGTGTAATTGCGCTGGCGGTCATCGGCGTCGGTGTCTATCTTTCGCGGCGCGAGGACGACATTGTAGAGTATCGCCTGGGCCGCCTGGATATGACAGACGAGGAACTCAACGAACAATATAAAGAAGTCAAGGTCGATAGCAGCGAAATTCCACGAGAAAATCGTCAGGTCTCTGTGCTTGAGGATAGCCGCCGCCTGTTGGACCCGTTCAACAACCTGCTGACGGAGCGCAAATTCGGTAAGAAGTGGCGTCAGCAGCTTGCCCGCGCCAACCTGCGTCTGACCGTCGCAGAGTTTGCAGCGTCCCATGCTGTGACGGCTGGTACGGGCTTCACGCTTGGCTATCTTCTGCTCTTCCCCGGTGACATTATTATGTCGATGGTCGCTGGTCTGATCGGCCTCTTTCTGCCGCGCATCTACGTATCCCGTGCGATCAGCAAGCGTCTGATTGCCTTTGAAGAGCAACTGCCGGATACGCTCGGCCTGTGGGTGAACGCGCTGCGCTCCGGTTACAGCGTACTACAGGCAATGGAGGCCATCGCGAAGGACGCCCCCGACCCCACCAAGACCGAGTTTGTCCGCGTGGTGAAGGAAGTCCAGCTTGGTATCGACATGGACGACGCGCTAGATCATATGCTGGACCGCGTTGATAGCGATGACCTAGACCTTGTGGTGACGGCTGTGAACATCAACCGTGAAGTCGGTGGTAACCTTTCTGAAATTCTGGACGTGATCAGCCATACCATCCGTGAGCGCATTAAGCTCAAGGGCGAAATCCGCGTTTTGACCTCTCAGGGGCGCATTACCGGCTATCTGATTAGCTTCTTGCCGATTAGTCTGGCGCTCTTCTTGAATTTCGCTAGCCCTGGCTACATGGGTGATATGTTCTCGAACCGCGCTTGTGGTTGGCCGATGTTGGGCGTGGCTCTGGCGCTGATTGGCATTGGTACAGCGGTCATTCAGAAGATCATCGACATTGAAATTTGATGCGCACAAGCGCCTAGATATGGCCAAGACATAACCGAGATATGACCAAGACACAACCGAGATATGACCAAGACACAACCGAGATGAGGAGTTAAGCTACGATGCTGCCATTATTAATTGTCCTGGGTGTTCTTATTGCGGTCGGCGTGTTGATTTACGTCGGCGTGAACAATGAGAGCGGCAGTGACCCGCTCAACGACCGCCTGGAATTCTACGGCGAGCAAGAGATCGAAATTGAATCGCTAGAAGATGTCGAACTCAAGCTATCGTTTAAAGATCGTGTGCTGTTGCCAGCAGCAAAGAAACTGGCCGCTTTCGTGGCGAACTTCACGCCACAATCGCAGCTTGAATTTACGCGCCGCCAACTGGAACTCGCTGGCCAAGCCACCGACCCGACGCAATTCTTCCTGATGCGTATTTTGCTGACGATCTTCCTGGGCTTGTTCGGTGCCTACATGGGTTTCATCGCCACCGACTCGGGCCCCACCACAGCGCTAGCCTATACGGGCGGCGGTTTGCTGCTGGGGTATTACCTACCTGTGCTGATGTTGCGTTCACGTATCGAGCGCCGCCAAAAGGAAATCGTGAAATACCTGCCAGATGCGCTGGACTTGTTGACCATCTGCGTAGAAGCAGGGCTAGGCTTTGATGCGGCGATGGGCCGTGTGTACGAAAAGTGGGATAACGAGCTTGGTTTGGCCTTCGGGCGCGTGCTGCGTGAAATCCAGCTTGGTAAGGCACGCAGGGACGCGCTGAAGGACATGTCGAACCGTATGGATGTGCCGGATGTGAACACCTTCACGGCGGCAGTCATCCAGGCAGAACAACTTGGTGTGAGTATGAGTAAAATCTTGCGCGTGCAATCGGACCAGATGCGTGTGAAGCGCCGCCAGCGTGCGCAGGAGAAAGCACAGCAAGCCCCGGTGAAGATGATGATTCCGATGACAATGCTCATCTTCCCGTCCATCTGGATTGTGTTGCTGGGGCCAGCGGTGCTGCGCCTAATGAACACCGATGGCGGCGGTGCTTTCTAGGCATCGGGCACACGGACGGTAGGACGACACAATAGCTTGGGCGACTGTTTTTCGCGGCGGCGTCAGCCGTACTGTAGGCTTAATTCCGCCGCGTTGTACTAATCTTTTGTTATTTGATTAACTTTTTATTGTATATTTCTAAGGGTATCGCACCACGATGTTGTCACGCTGGCTGCATAGCACGCTTGATATGATCTTCCCGCCCCGTTGTAGTGGATGTGGGCGTGTGGGTTGGCGCTGGTGTACGGCCTGTGAGCAAGCGCTGGCGGCGACGGCAACCGAATTCGTGACGCGGCGTATAACGGGCCTGGATGCGTTTATATCGACGGGTAGCCACAGCGGACAGTTGCGACTGGCCCTGCGCGCCCTGAAATACGATGGTGCGCAGGATGTGGCGCAAGCGCTGTCTCGGCGGCTGGTTCAGGCGATAATGGCGCAAAACTGGCGTTTTGACACGGTGATACCCGTGCCATTACACAGCAGACGCCAGGCCGAACGCGGATATAATCAGGCTAAAGTGCTGGCCGTCGCTGTTGCAAATCATTACGGTTTGCCCTTGCTGGATGCTGCGGTGATACGCCAACGCCCGACCCGCACACAGGTGGGCCTGAACCGCCAGCAGCGCATCGACAACGTAGCCGGGGCCTTTATCACGACACAACCCCTGCACGGGCACGCTGTCTTATTGGTTGATGATGTGCGTACCACAGGTGCAACCATCGGTGCTTGTGCACAAGCGCTGCGCAACGCCGGGGCCAACCCCATCTATGGCATTACAGTCACCCACGCCACACCCCGGCAGCAACAGTAAGGATACTTATTTTACGTTTGGAGGTCCGCGTATGAACGTGACACTACATACCCATAACTATCAATTGTCTGAGTCTTTAGAGACTTTTGCACAGCAAAAACTAGAGAAGCTAGGCCGTTATCTGCCCAATATAGACAGCATCAGCGTGGAATTCTTGCGACAGCATAGCAGCAAGGGGCCGGATGTCATGCGGGCACAGATTACCGTGCGCCACAGTCGCGGTGCCATCTTGCGTGCAGAGGATAAAAGCCCCTATGAAAACGCGAATACAGCCAAAATCGTCTTAGGGGGTGCCATCGACAAAATGCACCGCCGCATTCGCCGCTTTAAGGAGAAACCGCGCAGTAAGCGGATGCGCGAAGCCTATGTCCTCAGCCCGGATGAATTGTCATTAGCAGAAGAACTGCCGGATGATGTGGATTACGCGCTGGACGCTGAAGAGAACGTTACGGATGTGGATGTAACCCCCAATGGCCTCATCAAGCGGCGCAAAGAGGTGGCAGTGACAGCGATGAATGAGGACGAGGCGATTGCACAGATGGAGCTACTCGGCCACACATTCTTTATCTTCTTCAACCCGGATACCGCGCAGATGCAGGTGGTGTATAAGCGCGATGACGGCGGCTATGGCCTGCTGGAGCCGCATCTGGCTTGATGCAGAAAAACAAATCAAACCAGCAATGTATCACATTCAGGGCGCAGCATACTGCGCCCCTGCGCGTGATTGTCACCGTTTGATCGCCAGCGCGGTAAAGCGCATAAATGCCCGTTCCTGTGGCGTCATGTCCGTTGGGTATTCGGTTTCGTCGTAGGTTTCGAGGATGCGATAGCCCTCTTTGATGTAGCCGCGTATGGTGTGCAGGCTGATGCCCATTTCATCGGCTGCGAGATGTGCGGGCATCCCCTCTATCACGCACAACTTGATCGCCTGCCGAATGCGCTCCGTCATTTCCGGGTATTCGCGACGCTCTGGCAGCGTCACGGCGTTGAACAGGCGCAGGCTATGCGTGTGTTGGCGCTGACGGGCGATGCTTGGCGTCACCACGAATTCCTGGTCCAATGCGTGGACAATTGCCCACGTAATCTGAATGCCAACCTCATGCTTGAGCAGATAGGCGCGTGCATGGGCCTCTGCGGCGGCTTCTACGCGCTGGATTTCCAGGGTATGCGCCGTACAGATCACGTTAGCCTCCGGGATGGCGTGGCGCAATTCATCCACCACGCGCCCCACATCAGCGGCGGTGCCGATGTGCTCAGCATCTAACACAATCACATCCGGCAATTCGGCCTCTGACACATTACGTAGGTGAGTCCACAGTTCATCCAGGCTGTTGGCTAAATGGGTGACGCGGGTGCGCCGATCCCAGGCAAGGTAACTGTTGATGGCTTGCAAGGCGTAGTAATCGGTGTCCATCACCACCACTTTGAGGTTTAAATTCAAGACCCCGGACATGGGCGTTTCCTTGAAGAGTCTGACATGGTTGGCCTGCGTCGGCAAATGCTGCGGCTATGTCAAGTTTAAGCTGTTTTGGGGGCAGGGGCAACGTTTGCTCAAGCTATTTAGTGTGGGTTAATTGAGTAGATGCGCTCGCTAGCTGCCAGTTCGGGGGGTTATTGCGCCGACGCCAGCGTAACCCCACCGGATAGCCAAGCATCTTAGCCACGTCCCCCGTCACGCGCAAGACAGGCACCCACAGCACAGCCCGCAGCCAGGATGTAGCGCCACGTTCCGGCAACAGGCGCATCACCACAGGCAAACGGGCATAGGGCCGATACAGATACACAGCAGCGCCGACGACATACAGCAACCACAGCACCGGATGCAGCAGCAAACCCAGCAGCGCAATCGACGGGATGACAAGCAAATACGTGGCGTAACGGATCAGATGCCGTTTGCGCCACAGGTCGGCTTTGCCATCACCACGCGCATAGCGATAGTATTGCTTGAAGAAGGCACGCAGCGTCGGGCGTGGCCGAAAATGAACCAGTGCATCCGACACAAAGGCAAACGGCGGCACGCTGGCTTGCAGGCGCAGGTCAAAGATCAGGTCTTCGCAATAATCCAGCCATTGCGGATAGCCGCCGATATGCTCAGCCGCACGCTTGCGCACCGCCAC
>DAOTTW010000230.1:0-5049 GCA_034437615.1 Anaerolineae bacterium
CAGTTCAGCACAACCAGGCACGGTGGCAATTCCACATACCTATCGTGGCGACAACATCCCGTTGCTACCAATAGAGGCAGACCCGCCCGCGCACACCAATTACCGCCGCAATGTCGCCCGGCTTTTCGCACGTCGCCAGGTCGAGACCATCGCAGCCGATGTACGCGCAATCGCGAGGTCTTGTATTGCCGAGTTCCCGACATCAGTCCCCTGTGAGGTGGTCACGGCCTACGCAGAACCGCTGTTTTCGTCAACCCTCGCACTGTTCCTTCAGTTGCCCGTCGAAGACACCACCCTATGGAAGCAATGGGCCGAAGCGATCTTTGGAGGGCGCGTGACAGACCCAGATGGCGCAGTTCAAGCACGCAGTGACCTCTTAGCCTACGTGGATCAGATACTTGATGATCGTCGGCACAACCCGCGTGACGATGTTTTCACGGCGCTGCTGCACGTCGAACACGACGGCGAGCGCCTGAGCGACGACGAACTGCGCGGCTATGGCATGGAAATACTGCTGGCAGGCCGCGAAGCGACGATTGATGGCATCTGCAATAGCCTCTGGTTACTGGC
Source organism: Anaerolineae bacterium (assembly GCA_034437615.1). Classification (GTDB taxonomy): domain Bacteria; phylum Chloroflexota; class Anaerolineae; order Aggregatilineales; family Phototrophicaceae; genus DAOTTW01. Next base: position 571 of record DAOTTW010000230.1, read on the forward strand.
ACAAGAGCCGGATATGCGCGCCCGCCTGCGGGCTGAACCTGCGCTGATGGATACCGCCGTTGAGGAATTCTTGCGCTATCTATCACCCATTCAGTTGCTAGGCCGCATCGCAACTCGCGACGTGGATATTGACGAGCAACACATCCAACAGGGGGCATCCGTCGCGATGGTCTTTGCGGCAGCCAATCGTGACGAAGGCCAATTTCAGGACGCCGACAAATGCCTGCTTGACCGTAGCCCGAACCCGCATCTTGCGTTCGGGGCCGGGCCGCATACCTGCATCGGCGCACATCTGGCACGCTTGGGGATGCGTGTGGCGCTGCAAGAGCTACTGGCACACTTTGAGGATTTCCACCTCAGCACAGACGATCCACCTCAGCGTAAAATGAATGGTGACGCATACGGCTTCCTCCGTCTGCCCATCGCTTTCCAACAAACAGCCGTAGACGAAGCAGGTTAACACCATGACATCAAAAGTGACACGTGTGACCGTTGATCGCACGCTTTGTTTCTCACATGAGCGCTGTATTCGCACAGCCCCGGATGTGTTCTCCATTGATGACGAAGGTATCAGCATCGTCGGTGACATCCACAATGCGGACGACGACACGCTGCTGGCTGCGGCCTTCGCGTGCCCAGTACAGGCTATTTTTGTATTCGATGCCGACGACAACCAGCTTTATCCCGAAGAATTGGCATGGTAAGTCGCCCTGCGTTACGGCTAGCAATCTGTTAGAGTACAGGGAGAACTTGACGACAGACATCAAGCAACAGCCAACTTCGAGGAGATAGACTGGCGATGCTGACACTTCCTGAAAAATACCTGCCTATATGCGCAGACGTGCAAGCTTTTTTGGCGTCTGACTTGCAACTATTCATCGGTGGCACCTGGCAACCCGCCCAAAACCACCGCACCTTTGAGACGCTGGACCCCTCAAGCGGGACCGTGCTGGCGGCAGTGCCAGCAGGTGACGCCGCCGACGTTGACCTGGCCGTGCGCGCTGCGCGGCGCACGTTCGATAGCGGCGTATGGCATAAAATGCCCCCGAAAGAGCGCGAAAAGCTCATCTGGCGCTTGGCCGACCTGATCGAAGCACATACAGACGTGCTAGCACAACTCGATGCGCTGGATAACGGCAAACCCTACAGCACAGCCCGCAAGGCTGACGTACCATTGGCGGCGGATCACTTTCGCTACTATGCGGGCTGGCCGAGTAAGCTGGAAGGCGCGACCATCCCGGTGAACGCTGAGGGCATGTTGAGCTACACCGTTCGCGAACCTGTCGGCGTCTGCGGCTTGATCGTCCCCTGGAACTATCCACTGCTGATGGCTGTCTGGAAGATCGCCCCGGCGTTGGCTGCTGGCAACTGCATCATCCTGAAACCTGCCGAGCAAACGCCGCTGAGCGCCCTGTATCTGGCAGGGCTGTTTGCCGAAGCAGGCTTCCCGGCTGGCGTGTTCAATGTGGTCACAGGCTACGGCGAGACCGCAGGGGCAGCGCTGGTTGAGCACCCTGGTGTGAACAAAGTCGGTTTTACGGGCAGTGTAGAAGTCGCACGTAAGATTGTGCGCGGCTCTGCGGATACGCTCAAGCGTGTGTCGCTCGAACTGGGCGGTAAAAGCCCCAACATCATCTTCGCAGATGCCGACCTGGATAAAGCAATTCCCGGTGCGACCTGGGCCATTTTCGGCAACAACGGCCAATCCTGTACGGCTGGCTCGCGCCTGTACATCCAGCGTAGCGTTTACAACTACGTCATCGAAGGCATGATGGACGAAGTAAAGAAAATCCGCGTCGGCCCTGGGATGCACACAGACCAACCCGACCTCGGCCCAGTCGTCAGCCAAGAGCAGCTTAACAAGATTATGGGCTACGTCCATCAGGGCGTACAGCAAGGTGCCCGTGCTGTTGTCGGCGGCCAACGCATGGGCGGCGCATTGGCGGATGGCTATTTCATAGAGCCGACCGTGTTCGTAGATACGACCGACACGATGACGCTCGCCCGCGAGGAAATTTTCGGTCCAGTGATCTGTGCCATGCCCTTTGACGAACCCGACGACATCCTGCGCCGTGCTAACGATACCGACTTCGGCCTTGCCGCTGGTTTCTGGACGCGGGACGTAAACAAGGCCCATCGTGTCGCGTCGGCCTTGCAAGCGGGTACGATCTGGGTGAATACGTGGGGCAACGTCGAAGCTGGTGTGCCCTTCGGCGGCTACAAGCAAAGCGGCTATGGCCGTGAGATGGGCAAAGAAGCCCTGTCGTTGTATACCGAGGTCAAAAGCATCTGGATTCAGACGGAATGACACAAACGCCACTCACACCCGGCAAATACAGCGCACTCGTGCGCAGCAGCACACCCGCAGGCACCTTCGCCATCCTTGCGCTGGATCATATCGACGGGTTACGGCGCAGCATCGCACCGGATGCACCGATGTCGGTCAGCGAGCAGGCATTAATCGACACAAAGGCGCAGATTGTCAGCGCCTTACTGCCGAACGTGAGTGGCGCGCTGCTAGACCCGAAATACGGCGCACCACAGATGCTTGCACGCGGCGAAGCGCGGTGTGCGGGCCTGTTGGTCGAGCTAGAAAACAACGATTACCAGATGAACCCGTTGCCCATGCAGATCGACATTCCGGCGGGTTGGTCCGTCGAGAAGATCAAACGCATGGGCGCGGATGGCGTCAAGCTGTTTTTCTACTATCATCCCGACGAGAGGACACACGCACAGGGACAACTCGAAGTTGTCCGGCGCACTGCTGAGGCGTGTCGCATTGCGGATATTCCGCTATTCGCCGAGCCAATTATGTATCAGCCCATAGGCGTCGCTGACGCGGCTTATCAAGCCGACCGCACGCGCATCGTGGTCGCATCAGCACAGCATACAGCACAGGCGGGTGCTGATGTCCTCAAGCTGGAATTCCCTGGCGACCCCCAGACGACGCACATGGATGAGTGGATTGACGCCTGCCGACAGGTCAGCGCAGCCATAGCACAGCCCTGGGTGTTGCTCAGCGCAGGCGTGGGCTATAAAACGTTTTGCTCTCAGGTCGAGGCAGCGTGCAAGGGTGGGGCGTCTGGTTTCATCGCGGGGCGTGCCGTCTGGCGAGAGGCCGCAGCGATACAGCACACCGACCAGCGCCTGGCCTGGCTTGAGAGCACGGGGCGACAGCGCACGCGGGTACTCGCAGATGTGGCGCGTCGCTATGCGTCAACCTGGACGCAGCATTACACCATGCAAGACACGCCGCCGGATTGGTACACCAGCTATGATTTAGCTTAGGCAAAACGCATGACTTTTGATACAACCATCACGGTCAATACCAATAACATCATCGGGGATGTACACGCTCACCTCTACGGTGCCAACCTCGAACACCTCGGCCAGTCGATCTACGGCGGCATCTGGGCGGAAATGTTGTTTGATCGCAAGTTCTTCGGGCAGGACCGTGCCTATGTCGGCCTCAGCGAAGGGCTGAGCCAGCAAAGCCCGCATTTCGGCGTCGTCATCCCCTGGGAAGCCGTAAACCCGAATTACGATGCTGTGCGCTACGTCCACGACAGCACGACCTACTACACAGGCACGCAATCGCAACGCATCACGGTCATATCAGATGATGGGCAGCCACACGGCATCCGGCAGCGCGGCCTGTATCTGGAAGCTGGCCGTGCTTATACCGTGCGCTTGCTGCTGCTGGGCGATGTGTCAGCCGCAATGGTGCAGCTTGGCGACCAAACGTGGCAAGCCCCGGTGACAGCAGAATGGGCGACGGTCCAACACACGCTGACGCCATCAACAACTGAAACCAATGGCGTGCTCACGATTACATTCAAGGGCACGGGCAACCTGTGGATTGGTTGCGCCTCGCTGATGCCAGCAGATCACGTCAATGGCTTTCGCCCTGATGTGTTGGCGGCCCTGCGTGAGTGGGGACCGACGTTTTTGCGCTGGCCGGGTGGCAATTTCGTCTCGGCCTATCACTGGTGGGATGCTATCGGGGCGCGCGATAAACGACCATCCTACCTAGATCCGGCCTGGGGCTTGATCGAACCTAACGATATGGGCACGGATGAGTTTATCGCCCTGTGCCGCCTGCTGGGTTGTGAGCCTGTGCTGACGATCAACATGGGCAATGGCACGCTAGCAGAAGCCGCCGCCTGGGTCGAATACTGCAACGGCGCTGCCCATACGCGCTATGGTGCACTGCGTGCCGAAAATGGTCATGCAGAGCCGTACAACGTGACCACCTGGTTTGTAGGCAACGAGCAATTCGGCAACTGGCAGGTGGGGCATGTCGATGCGGAGACGTATGCAGAGCGCTACCTGCAATATGCGCAACGGATGCGCGACGCCTCGCCGCTTGATCTGCTGCTGATTGGCGTCGGTGTGCCGACTGACCTGTACGGCCACTGGAATCAACTTGTGTTGCAACGTGCTGCCCATGCAATGGATGAATTCAGCGTGCATTATTAC
>DAOTTW010000231.1:0-3531 GCA_034437615.1 Anaerolineae bacterium
TGAGCGCATCACACTTGCGAATCGTCGTCTGGTCAAGAGCGAAGCCGGGGCGCGTGCCATCATGGATTTGCGCGACTGGTATCAGCGTCAGTGGCAGCAGGCAGAAGACTTCAAGCAGGCTCTGATCGACCTGTTATGGGAGTCCAAGTTTGGTCAATACGAGTATACGCCTTACGAGGTTTACATGAAGGCGTTGTACGAATACTTCAAGGATGACCTGGGCAGCAGTGACGGTTCTGAGGTCACGCGCACAGCAATTGAACTGGCGGAGTTTCAGGAAGACGCCGTTCGCAAAGCGCGCCAGATTTTGCGTAAATACGATGGTGTGATGATTGCGGATAGCGTCGGATTGGGCAAAACCTGGATCGGCAAGCGGTTGCTCGAAGACTACGCCTACCACATGCGTCAGAAGGCGCTGGTTATTTGTCCGGCGAGTCTGCGATCTATGTGGCAGCGTGAGCTACGTGCTGCAACTATCGCAGGTGAGGTCATTTCACAGGAAGAGCTAGGCCGTGCGGAGTTTGATTTGCAACCTTATCGCGATGTCGATGTCATCTTGATAGACGAGTCGCACAATTTCCGTAACCGCAATGCCAATCGTCATCAGCAGCTTGAGACGCTTATCAGCGCCAATGGTCGGCGTGGTCGCGATGGCGCACGCAAAAAGGTTATCTTGTTGACAGCGACGCCCATCAACAACACGGTGTTCGACCTCTACAACCAGATCAATCTGTTCACTGGCAACGACCAATCTTATTTTGCTGGTGCAGGCATCGCGGATTTGCGGCGGTACTTTCTGGCAGCACGTCGGGCTGCGAATGATCGTGAAGCCAGCATTGAATTGTTTAATTTGCTGGAAGAAGTCGCTGTTCGCCGCACACGCCCCTTCATTCGAGCGGCTTATGAGAACGCAACCATCGCAGGCAAGCCGATTACATGGCCTGAACGTCGTTTGAAGACAGTTGAGTACGGCCTGGAACAGACGTATGAAGGCATCTACGCAAATATCGTTCGCCGCATTGACCAACTGTATCTGGCTCAGTACAGCCTGGAAGACTACAAGCTGGATAGAACAACAATCAATGAGATGGAGCTAGGCCGCGAGCAAGCCCTGGTTGGTATCTTCAAAAGCCGCTTCCTTAAACGCTTAGAATCAAGTGTTCATGCTTTTCGTATCAGTGTTGCCAGGGCGCTCGAATTCCTCAAGACCTTCCAGCATGAATTGATGCGAGGTCGCTTATTGAAAAGCGCTGATTTTCGCAAGGTGATACGCTTTATCGAAAGCGAAGATGATGGGAGTGACGACATCCCGCACTCGCGCTCTCGTGAATTGTCTGCGAACGAAGACGCTCAAGCCTATCTCGAAACACTAGATCGCCTGGACCCGCAAGCATATGACCTTGTTGCACTCCAAGACGCTTTACAGTCTGACATTGATGCGCTCACGGACATCTGGTATCGCATCAAAGACATCACGCCTGCAAATGATGCAAAGCTCAACCGCCTCAAGACCTTGCTTGCTGATGAACTACGTGGTGAAAAACTGCTCGTATTCACCTACTATCGCGATACCGCATTGTATTTAGAGCGTGAACTTGCTGGTGCAGCAGGGCAGGCCTTTCGTGAGCGCATCGGTAATCCTCGAATTCGCGTTGTGCATGGTGGCGATTCTACAGATACACGTGATCGTGTAGTGAGTGAATTTGCACCCGTTGCTCATGGGCGTGAAGTGCCCAAGAGTGAGCAAATTGATGTACTGATCTCGACGGATGCTCTCTCGGAAGGTCAGAATTTACAGGATGCGGGGTATCTGCTGAATTATGATCTCCACTGGAATCCGACTCGCATGATCCAAAGGGCGGGCCGTATTGATCGCTTAGGGTCAAAGTTCGACATATTGTGGATATACAACATGTTCCCCGATGAAGGGCTAGAGCAGTTGCTTGGCTTGATCCAGAGTTTGAGTACAAAGATTGAGACGATCAACACAACGGGGTTACTCGACGCTAGCATTTTGGGTGAAGTCGTAAATCCGCGAAATTTCAACACACTGCGACGCATACGCGAAGAAGATAACACAGTCATCCAGGAAGAAGAGACGCTTGTTGAACTTGCCAGCAGCGAAGGCTTGATGCGTGAACTACAGCAGCAAATCTTAGACGACGAACGGCGACAGTGGCTGGCATCTTTGCCGGATGGTATTCACTCAGGATTGCATCGCGAACGAGCTAGAGGTGTGTTTTTCTACTTCACGGCAACGTCAGATGATGGGCAACGCCAACATTTCTGGCGTTACTATGACCTAACCACAGATCGTATCCTCGACAACCGCTACCTGATTGCGGATTACATCAAATGCCAGCCGGATACGCCTCGTTATGTACCCGCCGATGAAGTGGACATCTTCGATATTCAGGAACGTGTAATCGAGGACATCGTGCAATCGTCCCAAGAACAGGTCGCAATCGAATCTGCACCGAAGCAAACAGACGCCGTTCAGCAAAAGATCAAAGTAGCGCTCAGGGGTATCGTACAAAATCCCGCCTTTGATCGTCGGGAAATCATGGCATTGCGCCGTTTTGTGGATCAACCTATGCCGAACGTTCATATTCGCACTTTGAGGGCGGCTTATGATGCATATTCTGTCGCTGGTGAAGCTGGTGAACTGGTTGACGAAATTAAATCCGTCCAGCAAAAAATGGGACAAATCGAAGAACCGACCACAACTGGTAGTAATCTCATCAAACGTGATAGTCTGTATCTGATTTGCTTTGACTATGTATGGTCATAAACCGATGGGGGATCGAATTGGTAGTTTTCTAGCATTTCATCCACTGAACATAGGCGAAACGTCCGTTCATACAATACGGGAGCGCTTGCAGGACTCCGAATTCCAACCCGTAACTATGCATCCACCGATACTGGCACTGTTGAACCGCACCCAACACCAGACAGCTTTCCATTTGACAGAATACTATTCACTGGTTGGTATCGCTCGAATTGACAACCGTGAAGACCTACGCCCACAGTTGCAAGCCCATAGTTCACAGGATTTGCGACAGGCCGACGATCAACTGCTTATCTTGTGGACTTATCGCCTCTGGGGCTGGCAAGGTTTTTCCAGGTTGGTCGGACGCTTTGCGGTCATCTTGTGGGATGCACAACGTCATACCCTGTTACTCATACGCGATCCAATCGGCCTGGAGCCGCTTTATTACTGGGAACGACAACCCGCCATTGCCTCAGATAGTGTTGAAGTTATCTTGCGCTTGCTAAACATGAAACCAGATTACAATTTTAGCTTGTTGCAAGACTATCTTGCTGGAAAGAGCCAGCGCTGGGAAGACGGAACACCCTACGATGGCATTCGTGCTGTACCGCCTGGTTGCATTGTCACCGTTGGTGAGACAATTCGCATACAACGCTATCACGATTGGTCTAACGTGACGTGCGTGCGCCATCGCCATTATGGTGAGTACGAAGAACAGTTTCGTGAGCTTATGCTGCGTGCAATAGTAGATCGTCTGCCTT
>DAOTTW010000232.1:0-2254 GCA_034437615.1 Anaerolineae bacterium
CCCTAAAGCAATGCTATCAGACCAACAACACCTCATTTCCATATACGCTCGGTGCTAACTACGCCGTTTGGGAGGGCTTAACCCCTAAACAGGTTTTGGCATCTATTGGGGAGACCATCGCTAGAGGGCTTAACCCCTAAACAGGTTTTGGCATCTATTGGGGAGACCATCGCTTACCGCAGCTTATTTGCGGACGTGATACACGAATTGCTTGCAGGTCATGCCAGGGCAACACAGGAGCTAATCAAGAATGTGCCGAACCAGTATTTCACACTGGAGGGCCTCTTGACGGGTGTTGATGCGCTAGCAAGAGACAGTGCAGCCACCCAGCAGTTGCTCACCTGCTGGGCACGTCTGTCCGAGTGGGGGCTGAAGGTGCTGCATCGATTGCTGCTTCAGCGCAACATATTACTTCACGATCACGCATCGCAGGATTATGAACAATTGATTGTGTTTGGCATTGCAGCCATCAAATCTGTCAAGTCGCAGCAATACCTCACCTTTAAATCCTGGTATGCAGAGTTAATTGCACGGTATCACTACGGACAGTTAGGCATATCAGATGAGCGACTGCAACGCTTGCATATCGCGGACATTATGCCGGAGATTCGCGCAGTGAATGTAGAAGCCTATCGTGTCATCTGCGATATTGAGAGCGCTGCACGCAATCTGGTCACGCTTGTATTGTCACAGAATTCAATGTCCGATGTCGCATCAAAGGATAATAACTTGGAAGACATGCTACACGGTTTTGTGCTGCGTCTAGAGAACAACGGCAAACAGGTGGATCTGGCATCAAGGGCGAAACTGCAACGGGATATGAGCGAGACGAGGCAAATGAATACGCGTATCAACTCACTTATGGCGTATATCAGTACGGGTGATCTGTGTGATCTGATTGGAGAGATTAGCCGCACGCATCAGTTGAACCACTGGAAGGCTATTGAAGACGATATGCAGCATGTCTCCACCATCCGCAATGCGGTGATGCATAATCAACTCATTGACGAAAATGCCTTAAGACGACTGTATCGCTTACAAGGCAATATTTATGACGCTTTCTCTAAAACCAACTTGTAAAGCCATCTGCTTTGGATTGATGTTATGTTAAAACAGTCATTTGCCATAAATGACTTATGGCAAACCGTCGACTTTCGACCCAACAAGAGCCAAGAGGAGGCCATACGCCATGTTGAAGGTGGTCTCTATCTAACCGCAGGACCAGGTTCGGGCAAAACACGTGTCCTTCTCTGGCGCACCTTGAATCTCATCGTGTTTCATGAGGTTTCACCTGCTGACATTTATCTGTCAACATTTACCGAAAAAGCTGCTCATCAACTTCAAGAAGGTCTTCGGACATTGCTGGGGATTGTAACGAATAATACAGGTGAGCCTTACGACATTACTCAGATGTATGTAGGTACTGTACATTCGTTGTGCCAACGCATTATTGCTGACCGACGCTTTGCCTCAGATCGACAAAGGTTCAGACTACCCCGATTACTGGATGCACTGGGCCAGTACTTTCACACGAATAACAATCGTAATTGGTCGAACTACCTGTTAGCTGCGAACCTCACCACAGATGCAGAGCAAACCATCAATCGCATCTTTAATGGCCGTGATTTGCCCTCGAAACATGTAGCTGTGAAAAACTGTCTTGACTTCTTCAATAGAGCCTCTGAGGAATGTTTTGAGCCAGAGTCTATCCAGCAACGTGTTGAAGAACTTGTACAGGATAGCGAAACTAGAGAGGCCTTGCGGCTATTGTTTCAACTTTATGCTAGTTACCGTGACTCTCTTGTCCCCGATGGTCCGCTGCAAATGACAGACTTCGCCCTACTCCAGCAACATGCACTGGATGTCATATCTGCATCAGACGACGCTGGGCAAGTGTTCAAACACGTGATTGTTGATGAATATCAAGACACAAACACAATTCAGGAGCGATTGTTCTTCAAGCTCGCTGATGGTCACAAAAATATCTGCGTAGTTGGTGACGACGATCAGGCGCTTTATCGTTTTCGCGGCGCGACAGTCGAGAACTTCGTGCAGTTTCCACGACGCTGCGAAACACACCTGGGTATCGAACCGACAATGATTCCGCTAGCTACGAATTATCGGTCTCGTAAACACATTGTCGATTTTTACACTGACTTTATCGGTCGCTGCAACTGGGAAAGCTCAACGACACCAGGACAGTATTATCGAGTAACCACCAAAAACATCAAGGCGCATAACCAAGATGAAGAGC
>DAOTTW010000233.1:0-3291 GCA_034437615.1 Anaerolineae bacterium
GCTGACGCCGCTCGGACACCCAGAAGGGTGTCCCTACAGGGCATCGTTCGTAGGGACACGGCTTGCCGTGTCCGCAAACCGTGTCAATTATTTTGTTGGGATGGCCTTAGACGATAGAACGAGGCGCAGACGAGCACCTATGCAACGGCAAGAGACACAGATCACACTTGAGCAGTTCGAGCGCATCATCCAACAGCCCGAAAACCGCGAGCGCCGCCTGGAACTCATCAACGGCGAGCTTGTCGAGAAAGAGGACATGGGCACGGAAGAACACGGCAATCTAATCCTCGTGTTGGGCGCGGCATTGCTGGCATATCTGCGGCAAAACCCCATCGGCCACGTGACGACAGACGCCCTGCACCGCGCCGACGCGATCAACGAGCGCCGCCCGGATATATCCTTGCGCCTGACGGATGAGCCAATGGTGACGCAGGGCAGTGTGCCCACCCTGCCCGATCTGGCCATTGAAATCCAATCACCGGACGATGACCCCAACGATATGCGCGACAAAGCACACTTTTACCTGCAAAATGGCAGCAAGGCCGTGTGGCTGCTCTATCCGCGCAAGCAGATCATCGAGACCTATCATAACGACCCCAGGCTAGACGACATCTTGACGGCCAACGAGGTGCTGACTGGCGGCGACCTGCTGCCCGGTTTCAGCGTCCCCGTGCGTGATGTCTTTGAGGGCTAACGTCACCTGATGCGTCTACGTCGGCTCAGCATCGTCTTTCTGGCGTTTTACTTCACATTTCTCGGCGGCGGCGCGTATTACACGCTGTTCTTCCCTGTGCGTGTGGCGCATCATGTGCTTGTGACGCTGCTGGCCGTGCTATGGCTTATCACGCGGCTGCGCAAAGGGCGCGGCCTGCCCAAGACCCCGCTTGATTGGCCGCTAGCGCTGGCGCTGGGTGCCTGGGTGCTGGCCAGCTTAGCAGGTATTGACCCGCGCATGAGCCTGGAGCACCTGTGGTTTTTGCTGGTGCATACGCTGGCCTTCTGCTATCTGGTGGAACGGGTCAAGCGCGGCGATCAGAAGCTGCTGATGGAAGCCGTGTTCTTCATGGCGGCGATTGTCGTCTTCTTCAGTGGGCTAGAGGTGGCGTCGTGGCTGTTCGGGCTGGGCTTCATCCCCGGCACGCAGGTCGGCTGGCTAGAAGTGGGGCGTTTGCCGACGCTACAAGAATTGCCGACGCTCTCGCTAGCGCTGGGCATCAGCACCTTGCTGGCGGGCTACGTCGCGCCACTGATTACGGTCTGCATCGGTTGGGCCAGCAGCACCACACGCCGCGATTACCGCGTTGTGCTGTGGGGGCTGGCGCTGTTGCTGCTGATCGTGCTGATATTGACCAGCGCACGCGGCGGCGCTGTCTCGTTGTTGGCGGCGCTGGCTGTGTTCAGCGTGTTTCGGCTGGCGCAAACGCCACGCATCAGCGCCCGCATTCGTCCACGCTGGCTGCTGGCAGGCGGCGCGCTGGTCGGCATGGCGGCTGTCGTGGGCTTTGTGCTGTATAGCATCCCGCAGGGCAACAACACATCCAACCTGGGGCGACTGGATATGCTGCAAGGGGCCGCCGAACTGACGCTACAGCATCCGCTGACGGGCGTGGGCGTGGGGCAATTCGGCAGGGCGTTTCGGGATGTGCGCGACCCTGGCATCGCGCAGGATAAGCTGGCATCCGCGCATAACGTGTATGCCAACAGCGCCGCCGAAACGGGCATACTCGGCGTTGCGGCGGGCCTGCTGCTGATGGGTGCTTTTGTGTGGCGCACGTGGCAGCACTGGCTGAGCGCTGGACGTGGCACGCGCATCCGCATCGAGGCGGTCTTTGCGGCACTGGTGGGCGTGGCCGTGCATAGCATGGTGGATGTCTTTAGCATCACGCCGCTTGTGCTGCTGATTGTCACGCTGGCGGCCTATGCCGTGACGCCACAACCGAGAAGCCGCCTGGACCCCGTACAAGCGGGTCGGCGTGGGTTGGCGTGGCTGGCGCTGCTGATTTTCGTGGGCTATGGGGCGTGGCTGCTGCTGCTGGATGCGGCGCAGAACCGCTATATGCAAAGCCTGGATGCAAGCGACATCCCGCAAGCGCTGGCTGATGTGCGTGCGGCACAAGCACTGGACCCACACTTACGCCTGTATGACCTGCACGCAGCCTATTTACTCGGCTTGGATAACACACGGCCACTGGCGCAGCGCATCGCAGCCTATGAGGACGCCGTGACGCTAGAGCCGACCTGGGATGTGGGCTGGATGAATCTGGCGGCGCTGTATGAACAGGCCGACGACATCCCCGCAGCCTTGCACGCGCTGGATACGGCCTATGGCATCACCCAACTGAATTCGGCAGGCATCCACTGGGCACGCCTGGCCGAAGCACACGCCGCAGGCACAGAAAACGCCATCATCAAGCGCTACCTGCGTGGCATTCAGGTGCGCTCATTCTGGCATTTGCCGCTGTCGCCGTTCTGGTCGGGGTCGCCACTGCGCCGCGCCGCTACTGAGCGCTATCTATCGTCGCCCTCTAGCAACAGCGCCACCGATTACCGCGTTTACGCCGTACACGATCCACAAAGCGCCGCCGCTAGCGTCCCCACTGATCCACAAAGCGCCGCCGAATACTGGGTTGTGGGCCAGCACGCGCTGGAAAGGGGCGAGCGTGCCGCCGCTGCGGATGCCTTCACGCAGGCCATTGAGCTAGAACCAACTGAGGGCGATTATTACGCATCACGGGCGCGGGCGTTGCTGGTTATATCCCCGGCGCAGGCATTGGCGGATTTAGATCGGGCGCAGGCCATCGGCACACAGCGCGAATACCCGTTGGCGGTCCGCGCACGCCTGATTCAGAGCGTCACACAGCGCTTGCAGATGCAGGCCGCAGCCTACAGCCCAGCGCCGGAACCGCAAGAATTTGCGGCGGTGCTCTACAATCGGCCTGCGGTCTTCAGGGTCACGGATGCGATGGCGCATCCCGGCCCCGGCAGAGAAGCGCTGCGGCCCTGGCTGGCAATTGCAGCGTATTATGAGGAGCGCGGCAACGATGCACAGGCACAGCGCTGGTATAGCCTGGTGCGCTCCATCGCGCCCTTTACGGACATCCCTTGAGCCAAAGGCAGACGCAACCAGCAGGGTAACGACTCAGGTATGTGTCCCATTTTGCCTGCGAATTGGCCCTTACCCCCTCAATTCTCAGGGGTAGGTATTTGGTTTTTCGTTGTTCCTGTGTGGCGGACGCAGCAAGCCGCGTCCCTACAGACCTGTTGTGAATGATTGCGACCCTGTAGGGACAG
>DAOTTW010000234.1:0-5761 GCA_034437615.1 Anaerolineae bacterium
GAGAACATCCACGAATTTGAGGTTTATGACGCCAACGACGGCTATGATGGCCTGCGTAAGGCGCTGGAAATGGACCCCGCCGACGTGATTCAGGAAGTCAAGGACAGCGGCTTGCGGGGTCGTGGCGGTGCGGGCTTCCCGACAGGTGTGAAGTGGGGCTTCATCCCACGCCATGAGCCAGTGAAGTATGTGGTGGTCAACGCCGATGAGAGCGAAACAGGCACCTTCAAGGACCGCCTGATTATGGAGCAGAACCCGCACCAATTAATCGAAGGGTCGCTGATCTGTGCCTATGCCATCGGCGCGAAGGCTGTGTACATCTATTTTCGCGGTGAATACTGGGATGTGGCGGCGCAGATGGATGAGGCCATCGAAAAAGCCCGTGAAGCAGGCTACATCGGTGACAACATCCTGGGCACAGACTTTACATGCGAGGTCTACACGCATCTTGGCGCGGGCGCGTATATCTGCGGTGAAGAAAGCGCCCTGCTGGAATCGCTAGAGGGCAAGCTCGGTCAGCCACGTGTACGCCCACCGTTCCCCGCGCAGAAGGGCGGCGGCCTCTATAAAGAGCCAACCGTCGTCAATAACGTGGAGACGCTGGCCAATGTGCCCTGGATTCTGTTGCACGGTGCCGACGAATATAAAAAGATCGGCACGGAGCAGAGCACGGGCACCAAGCTATTTTGCGTCAGCGGCCACGTGAAAAACCCCGGCGTGTACGAATTGCCCTTCGATGCCACCTTCCGCGAGCTATTCTACGATAAGGCAGGCGGCCCCCTGAGCGATGAACACGGCTTCAAGGCGTTGCTGCCCTCCGGTGGCTCTGGCCCTATCATCCCCATGACGCAAGACATCATGGATACGAAGATGAGCTATGAGGATACGCAAAGCCTGGGCACGATCATCGGCTCGGCATCGCTGATTGCGATGGATGAGCGCGTCGATATTACCTGGGTCGCCAGCAAAATCACCAAGTTCTTCTATCATGAAAGCTGCGGTAAGTGCACGCCCTGCCGCGAAGGAACGTACTGGCTGGATAAGGTCATCGACCGCATTCTGGCCGGCGAAGGCCAGGAAAGAGACGTGAAGCTGATCGAGAATGTGGCGCAGAATATGCAGGGTATTACGTTATGTGCGCTCGGTGAATTCGCCGCCAACCCGATCATCCACACGATCAAGCACTTCCCGGATGACTTCTATGCGCATGTGAAGCAAGCCGACGCGCAGGAAGACACGAAGAAGCCCGCAACACAGTCGCAGGGCCGTGCACGTCGCCGTGCCAGTGCCCCGGCTGGGGATTAGTAACGGTCAATGCGGGCAGCGTGCCAGAGCACACCTGCCCGCTTCTATCTATCTATTTATGCTTCTATCTATCTATCACGATACAAGGAGTAAGTGAACATTATGAACTCATCTCCCATCCCTCCCAACAGAGCACCACTGATCGGCTTCGGTTTCATCGCGGCAATGGCCGTGTTCGCCCTATTGATTGCTGGCCTGACGGTCAACAGCACGCAACCCATCCGCACACAGGGGTCTGCCTTTCTCGATGGCATCGTGGCGGAAAGCTACGAGAATTCCTTTGAATTGCTCTCCGCTGAGATGCGCGAGCAACTGACCAGCCCGGACCGCCTGGAATCCTACATCGTGGGCGGCAACCATGAGATTGCCAGCTACCAGATTACCAGCACCAGTATTGACGGGAATCGTGGCGCTGTGGTCGGCACGGCGGTCTTTGAGGTGGATGGCGGCGAGCGGCCTGTTTTCCTGAGCCTGGAACGGGATGGCGAGATTGGCTGGCGCATTTACAGCGTCCAATTCAACGCGCTATCCATGAATGACATAGCGAACGACCTGGAAGCCGCCGCACAAGCGACAGACAATGCGCGTTTGTTGCTCAACGATGAAGTACCTACGAGCCAATGGGTGTTGCGCAGGCAAAGCTAGTGGCTGAGCAAGAAAAGCAGCCCAACAGCATACAGGATCATCCCACGACAGGCGACCGCATGGCAGCGCTGAATCGTGCGCTTGAAGCCGCGCCGGATGTGGCCGCCAACTATGTGCTGCGTGGTGAGTTGTTTCGTCAGCGGGGCCAGTACATGCTGGCCCGTGACGATTTTGCGCGGGCGCTGCAATTGGCTGAGGAACAGCTTGAAGCGCAGCGCTGGGGCCTCGTCTTGCAAGCGACAGCGGACCGCGCCCGCGAGAACCTGCGCCGCATCCAGCGTCACATGTAACGACTCAGGCAGGCATGTTTTTCCTGCGAATTGGCCCTCACCCCCTCAATCCCCCTCTCCCAACCGCCGCTACGCGGCTAGGAGAGGGGGGAGGCAGTCCGTTCAAAGCCCCTCTGCATCTGTGTCCTGTGTATGGGCATGAAGGGAGAGGGGTTTGGGGTTTACAGGGGTTTGGGGTGAGGGCAGTTACATGGCGGCTGACGCCAAGAAGGGCGTCCCTACGGTTCACAGTAGTCATGTAGGGAGGCGGCTTGCTGCGTCCGCTATGAAAAACGCACGACCGCGCTATTGTGTGGTGCTACCTGGCATAGAGCAACGCCGCTTAAAGAACAAATAACCAAAACGCAAAAGATGGACAACTACAAGCCCGCGCAAATTGTGTAAACTAAGTGTAGATACGTCCGTCGCTTGTACGCGATGATCGTCAGAGCGATAGGCAACCTGTACCAAACGATAGCGAGAATTTCACAACAGTATGACATTACACCCTCGCAAAGTATAATGCTTTTTACTGATTTTTTCTTGATTGTGCATACAGCCTCTGGGTTGGCGTGCACCAACACCAATGGACGAAACAAGACAGGCCGCAGCGCAAATTGCTCTGTGAGCACAGGCCTGTCCTCTGGTATCCATAAGTTAGCGAGGGATTAAATGGCCGAGGATCCGACATTTCGCACTGGCTACATTGAAGGTGTCAATCGGTTTCAATCCGCACGGCAACGCGCCTTCTTACAAGACATGATCGGCTTGCTGCGTGGCAAGCCTGCTGAGCTACTGAGCTTCGATGATATTCGTGGCCGCTTGCGCCTGCGTGAAGAAAGCTACCGAGGCTTGCAGGACGTACCACTGGACAAAATCCAGGGCAGCGTAGGCCGCTACCATGAATTCAACAATAAATTTTTGCCGCGCCGCAATGACATGCGCGAGCGTTGGAGCCGCGTTTACGCTAAAGTGACAAGTATGGAAGGCGTGCCGCCGATTGACCTGTATAAAGTGGGCGATGTGTACTTCGTGCGCGATGGCAACCACCGCGTTTCGGTGGCACATCAGATGGGCGCAAAGACGATACAGGCGCACGTCACAGAATTGCATACAGCGGTGCCGGTCAAACCGGGCATGACGCTGAAAGACATGGACGATGCCGCCGAATACCTGGCCTTCCTGGAAGAAACGGGCCTGAACCACACGCGCCCGCATCACCAATCCATGCGCCTATCCGAACCCGCCCGCTATCGGGAATTGCTGGGCCACATCTATATTCATGCGCAAGTGTTGGAGCAGGTGCACGGCGGACCCGTATCCACCACCGACGCGGCAGCGGATTGGTATGATAATGTCTATCGTCCGGCGGTCACGCTGATCCGCAAGTACAACATCCTTGAGGGCACAAAGGAGCGCGACGACGGCCCAACCGAAGCCGACCTTTACCTGTGGATGGTGGATCACCTGCGGGATGTGCGTCATCAGATGGGCAGCAATACACCCTCACGTAAGTTCAGTGATGCGCTGGTGGATTACCTGACGCAGAAGAAAATCCCGATCCCGCGTGAATTGCTGGACGAGGACGACAAATCCGTTTTCCTATCGCGCACACAGGTGATGCAATCCATCAGCCAGCAGATGCGGCAGCAAAACGCCCCTTCCAGCGGCAGACGGGATAACCGTGAGAGCGACGTGGGCCACCAGCCCGGCGACCGTGACCATCATCAGTATGGCCACAACGCGGCAGCAGATAATACGCAAGACAGCGAGGATCAGTAATGGGCTTTCGCTTTCAGTGGTACGACGACGAACAGACCACAATGCACTACATCGCAGAAGGTGACTGGAACTGGCGTGATTATCATGCTTGCGTTCGGGCGTCGCTCTTTTCCATGCATCGGCACGAAAAAACAGTTGATTCGCTGATCGACCTACGCGCCAGCACCCGCCGAGCGATGCCCTCTGGTGTCAATGCGCATGTGCGCAGCTTTGGTAAGGTGCTCACGCCTGCGCTATCCGGTCGGGCGCTGGTTATCGGGATGCCCGATGAGGCGCTTGCACAGCTTGGTGTGGCCCAAGATCATCAGCTAGATACGCCTGATGGCCTGGTCCGCTTCGTAGATGCCGACGGCGACGAAGCCGCTAAAGCGATATTGCAAGCCTGGAAAAACGCCGCAGACGGCGACCTGTAAACACATCCGATCATAAAAGCACAGCATACAGAGCTTAAAACATGACGACCAAACGCCCCCATATTGGCATTACGACCAGCTACAACGATGAACATGCACAACAACGCCTGAGCATTCATTACATCCGCGCCATCGAAGCCGCAGGTGGCCTGCCCTTGCCGGTGCCCATGCTGCAAAGCGCAGACGCCGCTGAGGAATTCGCCGCCCTGCTGGATGGGCTGGTGATAACAGGCGGCCCCGGCATCACGCAGGGCCTCATCGGAGACTTGCCGGATGATCTGCCCGTTGTGGAACAAGCCCGCCACACATCAGATACATTAATTTATCAGGCGTTCAAGCAGCGTCCTGTGTTGGGCATCTGCTATGGAATGCAATTCATCAACGCGCAGGCCGGCGGCAGCATCTACGCCGATTTGCAGCAGCAGCATGAAGGCGCGGGCGCACACAGCCCCCAACGCGGCGGCACACAGCACCCGATAGAACTGGCAGACGGCTCGCAGCTACGGCGCATCCTGGGCCAGCCAAGCATCAATGTGAATACGTATCACATTCAGTCGATTGTGCAGGTCGGTGCGGGTTTGCGGCCCGTCGCCTATAGCCCGGATGGTATCATCGAGGCGATTGAAGCCACAGACGGGCGGCACATGCTCGGTGTACAATTCCACCCGGAGCGAATGCCGGAGACGATGGCCCCACTCTTTGCGGATTTTGTGCGGCGCTGTGCCGAAACCAGAAATTAACGCTATATGTCGAGAATTTCCAATGGCAGAAACGTTTACCTTGCATCTCTCAGATGCGATAGCACAACGAATCAAGCACTACGCCGAGAAAACGCAACGCCCTGTTGAAACGGTGATAAGTGAGTGGCTGGAACACTACATAACCGAAATGCCCGTTGCGTTGCTATCTGATGAAGAATTGCTTGTACTCAGCGATCTGCAATTACCTGAAGATCAGCAAGCAGAACTCAGCGAGCTATTACAACAGCAACAGAATGCAACGCTATCTGGCAACGCAACACAGCGGCTTAATCGTCTGATGCACGTTTATAATCAGGCTTTGGTGCGTAAAGCAGAGGCATTCCGAGAACTAGCCAAGCGTAACACCGACATAGCGCATGACTCGCCTGCCGAATGAGCTTACCGAGCGTATACGGCAAGTTGCGGGTAATCGGTGCGGCTACTGTCGCTGCCCGCAATACTTATTACCAGCTACCCTAGAAATTGAGCATATCATCCCGCGTTCAAAGGGCGGGACAAATGCTGAAGATAATCTCTGGATACAAGCTGGCCTACATCCTAACGAAGATCAAGATAGTGGTTGATACACAAGCCATCTCAAAATCCA
>DAOTTW010000235.1:0-4162 GCA_034437615.1 Anaerolineae bacterium
CGTAGCTCCGCAACTGACATATCCCATGATTGATTTTTGCGTTCCCACAGAAAGACCTCGTTCATTGCGTCCGCGTCGTACACATAATCACCAGAACCATACGGCAAGCGATCATAGCGGCGCTTGGCTTCGGTCAGCCATCCGCATAGGTGCTTGATGATATCCTGCGGGGACCAGTGGCCGCAAGCTCCTTGCTGATCACGTAGGTTTTCGGGCAATGCGCCGACGATCTGCATAAACGCCTGATAATCCCGCTGGTAAATGTCCTGTGCCGCGATGAATGCCTTTTGTGCTTTGTTTGACTCTTGCTGTTGTTGTTGCATAAATCTACGATACCTATAAATTAAAAAAGCCCTTTCGTCAGCATCGTGTGAGAAAGAGCGCCTGAAGGCTGTTTTCTTGCTGCGCTCATCTCTCAGGCCAATTATCAAGCACATACGTAGCGTATAGCTTGCCGAGCCTGCCGGATTTAGCACCTTACCGACGCTTCGGCGGTTGCTGTGAGGTCATCAGGCCGGGAACCCTCGCCCACTCTTGATGAGTTGATGGCTTGATACAATCAAGTCAAGCGTATCAAGCGGCTATGAGGCTGTCAAGGAAGCTTTACGAGTTCTATAGAGGCGTTAGGCTTTTCCGGCTAAGAAGACATGTGATAGCTTGGTTGTCAATTATTCTGCGGACAGGGCGTGTCCCTGTCCGCCCACAGGTTGCTGTTTAGCTCAGGGTGTGGCTACCACCGGGGTCCAGCACGATAGGCTGTGCATCCGTCTCACGATTCACTATCTCTGCCCATTGCCGCACATCCTGTTGAATAGGCGGGAACGTGTTGTAATGCATCGGGATCACGAAATTGGGCTTCACCAGCTTAACCGCTTTGATGGAATCCTCGATACCCATCGTAAATACGTCACCAATGGGCAAAAAGGCCATTTCTACGCCTTCATCACCGATCAAGGACATATCACTAAAGAGGGCCGTATCGCCGGCAAAATACAGCTTTTTGTCATCTACTGTGATGACAAAACCATTAGGTTGCCCGCCATAGCTACCATCACCGAATGACGAGCTATGAAAGGCGAGCGTCCATTTTGCAGTCAGGTAATCATTCCTGAAGGTGCCACCAGGGTTGCCTTGAAAAACGTTTTGCAACCCTTTACCTATGAACCAGTTGCCCATCTCAAAGTTGCAGACGATGGTTGCGCCTGTACGCTGTGCAATGCTGATCGTGTCTGTTGCTGGGCCGTCATCTGTGAAACCAACATGGTCGCCATGTGCATGTGACAGCAAAATCAATTCCGGGTTCAGGTCGTCGCTTGTGAATTCAGTCAGCGGGTTGTTCGTCAGGAAGGGGTCGAGCAAAATCAGATGTCCAGCGACATCAAGTGTAAAGGTTGAGTGTCCAATCCAGGTAATCGTGATGGCCATAAGCGGTTGCTCTCTTTCTTTAATTTACGCTCTCTTTGATAAACAAGTTGCTGCTTTTTGAGCGGTAAGCACGGGGAGGGGCGTGTCCCCTCCCCGCCAAAGTCATACAGCTATCTGTACCTCATGCCGAATCTACAATGGGCACAGCAAGGTTGAAAGTAGCCCCGTGCCCAATGCCGTCACTTTCTGCCCACAAACGTCCACCATGCGCAAGCGCAATCGCGCGGGCGATGCTTAAGCCAATGCCTAGCCCCTGATGATGGCGCGTCATGTGATCCTCTAACTGCACGAACTCTGCAAAGATGTGCTCCAGGTTTTCGGGCGCGATGCCTGCCCCAGAATCCTTTACACGTATCCAAATTTCACTAGACGATGCTTGATGAAAGTCAATGTGAATAGACCCACCCTGCGGTGTAAACGAAAAAGCGTTGTTCAGCAAATTGTTAATGGCCATCATCAACCGATCTGCATCAACTTTAATAGCGATATCATTCACAGGTGCGCTGATCGTTAGCTTATGATTGCCGATGTCCTGCAAACTCATGATCTCATTGCGCATGTGCTCAATAAATTGGGAGATTGTCTGACGCTGTAGCGCAAGGTCGCTCTGTTTCTCCTTCAGGTAACGCAGGTTCACCATGTCCTCAATGACCTTGCGTAAACGCAACGCGCTATCAAGCACCTTTGTTGCGCTTTCCTTTGCCGAAGGGCTTTCCTCTTCCTGTAAAAAACTGGCGTAACCCATGATGACGCCCAGCGGTGTGCGTAATTCATGTGATGCCAGCGCTATAAAATTATTCTTCAGTTGGTCTAGTTCGCTCAGTTCTTTGTTCACGCGCTTGAGCTGTGTTACAAGCTGGGCACCTTCGATGGCGACTGCTGCTTGTGCCGCTAAAATGCCGAGATAAGTGCGATCATCCTGAGTCCAGGGTAATTGGCGCTTGTTGATGGCCTCTAAGACGCCAATAACACGATCTTTATAGCGCATTGGCACACCCAGCAGCGAGCGCGTCTCAAAGTCGATTTCTTCATCTGTTTTGCTGTACCAACGCGGGTCGTTGGGCGCATCATCGACCTGTATACTGCGATTCTCTCGGAGTATCGTCCCTGCAAGGCTGTCAAGCGGAACAGGCTTACCAATAAGCGGATTATCTGCGCGTGTGCTGGTTGTAGAGGCTGCGAAGAAAAGTTGCTGCGTGTTGCGATTTACTAGAAGAACAGACGCCGCATCACAATCTGTGATCTCCACCGCCACGCGCATAATGTGTTGCAATAGAGGGTCTAACTGCACCCGGCTGTTAAGGGCCGCACTGACCTCAGCTAACTGTGTCAGGCGGATGACCTTATCCTCTAGCTCCCTCACTCGGCGTTCAATGTCCTGATCGATCATCCATGCCCGCCTTCCCTTAAGATTTTGTGCTTAATTGCCATTCTATCACCAAGCGACATCCTTTGCGAGAACGTCAACTGGCCACAAGCAAGCGTGGGTGAAAAAGGTTTTGTATGTAGATAAGTACGCAATAAGCAGTAGACGTAGTAGTAGGGCCTGTTCAAACTGTTCAAAACTTTTGTTGCGAAATTGTAACTTGGGAAATATAACCCAAATAACCCCAGTTTTGGGGTCAGGAGAGTTCACGTATCCCAAATGCTAATAGACCCGCTTGCGATATTTGGGATAAAGTTTTGAACAGGACCCTGTTCAAAACTCCCTGGCTTTTGAACAGTTTTGAACAGGACCCTCCGAAGTTTTGAACAGAACATATCGCCTCAGAATAAGTTTTGAACAGGCTGGCCCATCCTGACCCGGACCTGTTCAAAACTTTGAACAGGTTTTGAACAAGTTTTGAACAGATTTTTCGAAGTTTTCGACATACAATCTACAGACTTTTGCACAGACATATTAAATAATGCCCTGCATACCGTTCTAAAATTTGGGATATTGGGATATATTTTAGAACGGATTGGGATAAGTGATTGTCGCGCTATATTGACCAGTTTGGGATAAAAGGGCGATGTGTTTTGGGATAAATCACAATGTCGAGCGAAAAGTGTTGAGGAAATGTTGAGGGGTTGAGACTCACGGAGCAGGCAAAACGTATCCAGAGGATCAGGTATATTGCGTAATGATCGCGAGCAAGGACTGTGCGCGATGCCGAAAGGTGTGCTGCTTCAGCACGCGCTGACGTGCTGCCGCGCCAATTGCCCGCCGTTCGCTATCCTGCCGCAGCAGATAGCGGTAGCGCTCGATAGCCTCAGCCTCGGATTCTACGACGATCAATTCACGCTCTGGCTCAAACCAGAGTTCGACGCCTACATAGGGGTTGGCCACGATACAGCAGCCCATCGACGCCAATTCAAAGGGGCGTGACGATGATGAGCCGTAAACGCTGGCATGTGCGCCCCGCGTGATGCATAAATTGATCTTGCTGCGTGAGGCGTACTCGCGCAACTTACTAAAGCTCGAATAAGGCAATTGCTCAGCAAGCCCTAAATGGCCGAGGCGTGTGCCACGTACTGCAAAACGAGCCTCTGGCAGCGCTTGTGAGGGGGCTGTAATCATACGCTGTATCCACTCAGCGCGGTATTCTGCGCCGTGCCCATAAAACAGCACGTCAATATTTTGTTGCGGCACGTTCACCGGGTTAAACACATCAGGGTCCGCGCCGTACCAGAGCACATGCACATTCGCCGCACCGAGTTCGTGCAGCAGGTCTGCGCCGCCCGTGCTGTTGCTGAT
>DAOTTW010000236.1:0-13882 GCA_034437615.1 Anaerolineae bacterium
ATGTTCATGCGCTGGCCGACATCACGCCAGAAATAGAAGTTCGCTAGCTTTTCCCTGCGCGTGGGCTTACGCCAGCCATAGCGCTCACTGAAGTAAATCGGCTGCAAGATGAATTGTGACAGCACATACAGAAAATCGCGATTCTCGATGGGCCAGCGCCCGTGCAGGGCGTTCATGCGCCTAATGACCTGTTGCCCCAGGTCGCTTGTGATGCCGCGTTCACCCAACGCCGCGATCATGGTCGCAGTGTCGTCGTAGCGCTTTTGCCCGTGCCCTTCAAATTGGCCGGATGCGGCTAAGATGCGGCTGGTATGCGGCACGGCATACGTGCGAAACAGCGCAAATTCCAGCGAGAGGCGCACCAGCCAGGGGTTTTCGTAACTGCCGACCAGATACACGATGCGCTCATAGTCAGTTTTCGGGTCCAGATTTTCGATTTCACGTAGCGTCTTGAATTTGTTGAACATGGCACTTTGTCGCCGCTTAGCGGCCTATCGTCAGGTAATCTTCACAGGTTTCGCAGGGTAGCACACCGAGATTATAAATGCGTGTGTAGAATCTCGCGAGTTGCTGCCGTAGCGCATCAACCTCATCTGCGATCTGTGGCTCGATGGCGGGCAGCATCGGCTCGACCTGTGGCGCAGGCAAGGCTGGGATGGGGTTTTGCTGTGTGAGTGTGCTTAGCTGGGCATAATCCGCTGATAAGCCTGCTCCTAATTGCAAGGGCACCAGCCTTTGCTGCAAGACCTGCTCACCTTGCAGACGTGCGTGCATGGCATCCGGCAGCGCGATCTGTGGCCGTAGGCTGAGTGTCGGCGTGCTGTGGCCATAACCGGAGCAGAAAACCAGCGGGTCCAGTGTGGCTTGCGCCACCAGCGGCACCACCTGTGAGAGCAATGCGAAGGGGTCCTGTTGCTCGAAGGGGTCGGGTGTGATGGTCGGCAACCAGCCTGCACCCGGCGTATAGTGCGCCATCGTCTGCTGTATCTGTTGCGCCTGCAAATCGCGTAGTGCCTGCGGCATGGGGTTGGCGTCCAGCGTGTAAAAGTCGTTCAGCAGCGGCGACAAGCGTGCAACGACGCTATTCGTCTGCCGATAGAGCGCATCCGACAGGGGCAACGCCCGGAAGTTATCGTCGCGCTGCACTTCATGCACGGCAGGCGCTGCGGGGATGTCCGGCAGCATCGGTTGTGGGATGAGCGTCTCTGGTTGCAATGTCTGTGGCAGGCGGTCCACTGTCGGCGGTTCTATCACAGGCTCGATAGTCATGCCGGACGTGTCGAAGAAGCGCAGCGGGCGGTTACGGGCATAGGTGTAGGCGTTGCCGACGAGTTCCGGTTGCAGCGGGTCGGGCTGAATAAAGCGCCCACTGGTCGGGTCGTAGGCGCGTAAACCCAGCAGATACAAGCCGCTGGCTGGGTCGTAGGGCTGATTGTTGAACAGAAAGCTGAGTTGGTTCAGCGTGCGGTCGGCGTCGGGGTCGTCATCGGTGAAGATGCGCGTGCCATAGCTGCTGAAATCGCGCAGGCGGTCCGGCACACCGATCAAATCACCCGCCGCATCTGTGAATAAGCGCGTGCTGTTGAACTGGTCGTTCAGGTGCCATAGGGCGCTGCCATCTGCTGTAATCGTCAGCAGGCGTTCGTCATCAGTATGCAGGTAGCGTTCTGTGCTTCCGTTCGCGGCGGTCATCGCGATGGGTGTGCGCCCGTCATAGCTCAGCGTGCGGCTATCGGAGCCACTTTGCCAGCCCACAAGCCGACTCATGGCATCGTAGCGCAGCGCCACATCCACCGGGGTATTGTTTGCATTGCGGCCCTGAACGCCTGTCAGCCGATTTTCTTCATCATAGCTGAAGTTCAGGATGGGCGGGTTTTGTGCGCCGACGCGCCCGTAAACAATGCGCGACAGGGTGCCGTTGAGGTTGTATTCATAGCGCACGTCCACCACACCCGGCGTCTGGGCCAGCGTGATGCCCAACGAGAGGCCAGAGACCACCAGCAGCGCCAGCAGCATCCCAGGCAGCCGTTTGTGGCGGCGCAACCCTAGCCCACCCATCAGCAGCAGCAGCAAAAACGGCAAAGCAGGCAATTGCAGCGTATCCGTGTCACGCGGGGTGTAGTTGCTCACCTGCCCGGTAAGCTGATTGCGGTTGTTAAAGACGTAGAGTGTGCGCTGACCGTTGACCGAGACCTCCGCCTGATTGCCCGCGTCGTCATAGCGCACATCCAGCGTATACAGCGCCTCGCCGCGTTCGTTCAGCCAGCGCTCGCTAATCAGGCGATGCGCCACGTCATACGTGTATAGAATGCTGCTGCGTTCTTGCCCTGCCACGCGGTCTACGCGGATGAGGCCGCCAACGCTGTTATAGCGATAGTCGTAGCGGTCCAGGCGTTCGTTATTGGGGCCAAAATGCTGTATCAGCACGATACGCCCGGTGCCATCGTAGGCGTAAAAGGTGCGCACATCGTTGCTGCGCAGAATCTCCGTGATGCGGTCCTGATTGTTGTACGTAATTTCCACCCACAGCGCCTCACCCGTCGTCGGGGATGTGTAATCAATGCGGGTCACGCGGTCCAGTGCATCCACCGTGTAGCTTGTCGTGCCCAGTTCGCCTGCGTTGCGCTCGATGATATTGCCTGCTGCGTCGCGTGTATAGCGGATGTCGGCGCTGCTACTTCGTTCGCGGATCAATTGCCCGTGTGCATCATAGGTAAAATCCAGGCGTTGACCGCTGGCTGGCCCCAGGATACGCGCTGGCTGGCCTGCGGTGTCATAGATGTAGGTGATGGCCTGCCCCTGATTGATGTAGTTGGTTTCAATCAGGCGGTTGGCTGCATCGTAGGTGTAGCGCGTCTGGTCGCCATCTGGCGCAGTGCGGCGCGTCACATTGCCCATGACATCATGCTGGTAGCGATAGGCATCCGCTGCTAAATTGCTGATTTCAGTCAGGTTGCCAGCCGCATCCAGCGAAAAATTTAACGTCTGCTGCAACGGGTTGGGTGCTTGCAGTGTGTCATCAGTCGGCCCTAACGTCACCGAGCGGAAATTCCCGGTGGTGTCGTAGCCTAAAGCCACCTCACGGTTATCAGGGAAGGTCAGGCGTGCTAAACGGTCATAGGTGTCATAGGTATAGCGCACGCTACTGCCGAGTGGGTCGCTGATCTGGATGGTGTTGCCGACTGGATCATAGGTGTAGGCCCACACATTGGCCTCACTATCGACATAGCGCACGCGCCGATTCAGCGCGTCATACGTCAGGTTAATCGCCAGTGGTTCCGTGCCATTATTGGGCAGCAAAATTGCGGTCAGGTTGTCGGCCAAGTCGTATTCATAAAATTCAGCAATGGGGTTATCGTCCAGTGTGCGCCGCACCTGCGCCAGATTGCCGCGTGTATACAGGTAGCGCGTCACGCGGCCCTGCGGGTCCTGGTAGCTGGTCAACTGGTCCAGCGCGTTATATTGGAAGGTGTGGCGGCGCTCATCGGGCGTGCCGACGGCCTCCGTTATGGCAATCACGCGGTCCTCGCCATCATAAGTATATTCGCTGACCACACCCGCCTGTGAGACGTAGCGCGTCATATTGCCATTGGCATCATATGCAAATTGTTCGCTGGCTTCGGCGGTTGTGCCCACCTGATACGTCACCCGTGTAACCTCACCGGCGGCGTTGTAGGTGTAGCGCGTGCTGTTATCCAGTGGATTAGTCATGCTGCTTAGGCGGCCTGCATCATCATAGCCGAGTCGCCAGCGCCCACCCGCCGGATCAGTGTATTGTGTAGGGCGTCCGGCGGCGTCATAGGCCCAGGCGTGAAGGGTGCGTTGCGTCGGCGCGGCCCCATCGGATGCGATTACAAGCTGTGTGATGTAGCCGTCGGCGTCATAGCTGAAGCGCGTG
This sequence comes from Anaerolineae bacterium, assembly GCA_034437615.1. Classification (GTDB taxonomy): domain Bacteria; phylum Chloroflexota; class Anaerolineae; order Aggregatilineales; family Phototrophicaceae; genus DAOTTW01. The sequence continues at coordinate 3,899 of DAOTTW010000236.1, forward strand.
TTGAGTGGCGGTTGCGTGCGCAGGGTCGTATCGGCTGGCGTAATATCCAGGATGGAGAGCACGCGGCCCAGGGCATCCGTGTTTTCGTAGCTGTATAAGCGTCCGTTGGCGTCTCGGTAGCGGCGTAAACCGAGCGTGCTTTCGTTCCACAGGTAGCGCTGTTCGTTGCCTACCGCGTCGATAATGCGGCTGATCTGGTCGATGGCGTTGTAGCGGTAGGATGTGGTATGGCCGAGTGAATTTGTGCGGCTAGTGACGCGCCCGGATGTGTCGTAGGTGTAGAGCGTGCGCACGCGGTCACGATATTCGTTGACGGCGCTGATGTTGCCTTCGGTGTCATACGTCAGCGTGATGTCGCGGCCCTCAGCCTGAAAATCAATCTGTGCGATGCGGCCTAGCGCGTCATAGCCGTACAGCGTTTCCTGCCCGATGCCATCCGTCAGCGCAAGCAGTTGGTCCAGCGCATCATAACGATAGGTGCGGATGGTGCGGCGCGGGTCCGTTTCGGTTTGCACCATACCGCGTTGATTGTAGGTGTAGGTGGTGCGGCGGTCAGTGTCGCCTGTGGCTGGCGCTTCGATGGCTGTAACGCGGTTGAGCGCATCATACACGTAGGTCGTGGTCAGGCCGTTGGCGTCTGTGCGCGTCAGCAGATTGTCGTTTTCATCGTAGGTGTAGGTGGTGCGCGTGCCATCCGGCAGCAGCAACGCCGTCAGGTTGCCGAGTGTGTCGTATGCATAGCGCGTGACCAAACCGGACGGAGCCGTTACCGCCAGCAGATTGCCCGCATCGTCATAATCATAGCGGGTGGTGGCGTTGGCTACGGTGGTGCTGATGATGCGCCCGCTAAAATCATACTCTAGCGCCAGTGTGCGCCCGTTTTCCTTCTGGATGATCGTGGGCAGGTCACGGCGGTTGTACTCGATGTTATAAATTTGCTGGATGTCGTTTTGCTCGGTCACAAGCTGGCGCATCCGGCCCAGGGCATCATAGCGGCGCGTCGTCGTGCGTCCGTTGGGGTCAAGCTGCTGTGTGATGGTGCGCCCGCTGTTGCCGCCCTCTAATGCTGTGGTGTAGCGCGTGGCCAACCCAGCCGGTGAGCGTGCCAGCGTCAGGTTATCCAGCGCATCGTATTCGTAGCTGAACGTGCGCAGCAGCGCATCTACTACCCGCAGCAGATTACCGGCTTCATCGTGCGTGTAAGTGGTGATCTGCCCGTTACCATCCGTCACTGAGGCAATGTGACCCAGGGCATCATAGCCGTATTCGGTGATCTGGCCGCGATCTTCGATGCGCGTAAGCTGGCCCAGGTCATCGTAGAAATACAGGATTTCGGCAGCCAGCGGCCCGACAATGGCGCGTAGCTGCTCCGTGTTGCTATCCCAATTCAGCGTGATGGTGTTGCCGCGCTCGTCGGTGATGGCGCGTAGCTGGCCGATGATGTCATAATCCAGCCGCAGCACGCGCAGCGCATCCTGACTGCTGATGTCGCTCAGGCGCGTATCAGGGTCTAGCGGCAGGCCCTGCCAGATTTCCGAGATGTAGCCGAAGGCGTTATAGCGGTAGACCGTGCCGATTTGTGGGCTGCCTGTGTTGCCGGGTGCCAGCGTGCCCGGTTCTGCGACGAGCACGACGCGCCCCCAAGCGTCGTATTCGTAGCGCGTGGTGCTGTTACGCTCATTCAGCCCGATCAGCACCCGTTCCGTATGCGACGCCAGCAGGGGCCGTTCATAGCCCTGCAAGCTGTAGCCGGGGTCGGCAACCGGGGCCGCATAGCTGAAACGGTCTAATTCCAGGCTGGGGTAGGTGATGTCGGTCAGCAGGCTACTATAGCCGCGTTGCTCATACAGCAGGTCATAGGCGGCATCACTGGGGTTGAGCGGGTCCTTGTAATTAATCAGGTTGCCGCGTGCATCGTACTGGTAGCTGAAATTGGTCAGCGTGGGTTGCCGGATGTTGCTCAGCAGCCCATCAGTATAGCTGTAACTGTAGCTATAGCCCTCACGCGGCGTCTGATAATCCGTCAGCAGCAGCCCATAGGTGGGATCAGCCGTGTAGCGCCAGATGCTCTGACGGTTTGCGCCGTTGACGTTGGTGAGTTGGCGCGTCTGACGCGGGTTGGCATCGTAAAAGTAGGCAAAGATGCGCTGAAATGTCGCCTGGCCGTCGGCGGTATCCGGGTTTTCGATATAACGTGTTACGCGCCTTGAGCCGTCGTAGCTGAGGCTGCCCGTGTGATGATAAGGGCTGCGCACATCGTCAAACCCTGTCAGCAGCGCATCCGCGTTATAGGCATAGTCGGCGCTTTGTGTGGGTGTGTTGTATTGCGCCCGCGTCAGCAGGCGGTTGGTCTCATCGTAGCTGTAGCTAATCTGCCGCAGGGACGTATCGCGCACGGTTTCGATGCGGCCTGTCTCACCCGTGAAAACTTCAAAGCGGCGGCCATACGGTTCTGTGATGAAAACACCGCCTGTACGCCCCGCAAAGCCATAATCGGGCGATGCGATGGGCGCAGGTGAGAACGTCACAGAGCGCCGCACGGATTCGCTGATGCGCTCTAAACGTCCGGCGCGGTCAAACAGATAGCGCACGCCGCTTGTCGTCGTCGCTTGCCAGTGGCCCAATGTGCCGCCGACCTGTTCAACGACCCAGGGGCGTAATGTGTTGCTTTCGTAGCGTGTCGGATTGGCTGCTAGCGCGCTGAAACGATGCCGGGTGCCATCCGGTAAGATCAGCGTGACCTGACCAAGTGGCGCATCCGTGATGTCTAGCTCGTATTGGTAGCTGTGCCGCCAGCCTGTGCCTAATTGACCCAGCAAATAGCCCGCCGGGGATGCTAGCATGTAATCCGGCGTCAGGCCGCTATCCTGGCTGTTATAGTGGCGCGTCCAGTTCAGCGGCAGTGTATGGCTTGGGATGTCAAAATCCGTCACGTGATAGTAGAAGTTGCCGTTAGCCGGGTTGACAGGGGCCTGTTCGAGTTCAGCGCCTACACACGGGCAGACGCTAAGCCAATCCTGCCCTAAGTTATTGAAGCCACGCGGGATGTAACCGACCTGATAGGGCAGGGCGGCGGCACTTTGCTGGCTTTGCGCGGGCGTTTCGATGCTGGTGCCATCCGGCAACGATAGCCCGAAGCTGCCGTCATTGCGCTGGAATTGCACAGCCGCGTTCACGATGCGCAGTGTGTCCAATGTAGCCGCAGGCTCTACCAATTCGCGGCTATCCAGGGGTTGCACGCGCCACAGCCCATTTTGCAGCCGCACATCGCCCATGCCACGCCAATCAATTCGCAGGTCGGTGTCGGCTGCATGGCGGATATTGGCTGTTAGCGGGTCCGTCTGCACAAGATTGAGGTCATCAAAGCGCACATCATCGGCCAACAAACGACCATCGCCGCCGTAATACACGCGCAGTTCATCGTCAATGTAGGCCAGTGTATCCCAACCGAGCAAATCCGACTCGACATATTGGCCACCCGGCAGGCGCAGCACGTGCTTTTCAGCGTTCAGGCGCAGCAGTCGGCTATCATCTGCGGTGGTGACGATGCGCACGGGGTCCGTGCCTGCGGGTGGTGTGATAGTGACGGAGAAGGCTTCATCGGCCACCTGTACGGATGCGATGCGCGTCATATCGGTAATCAAGCTGCGGCCACCGGAGGTCGTCAGGGTGTAGAGGCCGCTGTTGCTGTTATAGGCCACTGTGATGCGCTGGCGGGTGAAAATCGGCACGTTGCCCGTCGTCAGCACGCCCAGCCCATTTGCTACCGCGCTGACGGAACGAATGCCGCGTTGGATCGGCAAGCTGTTATCCAGCGTCAGGCGCAGGCTACCCGCTTGCATCTCCCATAAGCCGTTGTCCTGCTGCTGTGTGCTGATGCCACCATACGTCAGCACGCCTAGCGCGTTGCCGTTATCCAGCGGGGCGGATTCAAGCGCAGGAATGGCGATCAGGCCGACATCAGGCAAGGGCGTCAGGCCAGAATTCGGCGCAAAGCGCCGCCGCCCATTTAACGTCAGGGTCAGGCTGTATTCGTCGGGGTTTTCGGTTTGTGCGACACCCAAGCCTGTGCCAGAGACTTCTATGCGATAGGTGCCATCGCTCGGCAAGCCTGCATCCCACACGATGCTGCTGTTATCAGGATAAACCTCGGCGCGTGCAACGGCTAGCACGCTGTCATCCGGCGCGATGAGGCGCAGCACAGGGGCAAACTGGCCGGCAATGCGCTGTGCGCGTATGGTGATAAGCTCACGCGCCAGACCATCAAATGACCAGGTGTGCGTCGTCTGTGGTCCCAGGAAGCCGCTTCGCGTTTGGCTGTAGCCGATGCTGAAGCGCTCACCCTGCGCCGTGACCTGACCTGGTTGCGTGGTCTCTGCGCTGTCCTGTGCGGCTGTCGGTGCGCTGATGAACAGGCAGGCCAGCAGGCCGACCAGCAACAGCAGCAGATGGCGCTGCACGTAATTAGCTTGCTTACAGGCGTGTGATGTCATCGTCATCAAAATCTGTTTGGCCTGGGTCTGGGTCGCTGTCTGGGTTATCTGTTGTGGCCTGATTCGCGATGAAAACCACTCGCGTTTTATCCGACAGATAAATCACATCGTTCGATTTTAGCGGGTAATTGTTGCTGACCAAGCGCCCCCCCACAACTACCGGGTTGGTCACGCTCAGGCGGCTGATGGTCACATGGCCCTCAGCATCGACATTGAGTTGGGCATGTTGGCGGCTGATGGCCAGATCATCGCGGATGATGATGTCACAATCCAAGCTGCGCCCGATGGTCACGCCGGGGCGACGCACTTCGTAATCGCTTTGTGCGTCCGCGTCTGCTGCTTGGTCGCTGTCATCGATGTCGGCCTGTGCATCAGCAGATGCTTCGATGTGTAGCCAGCCCACTACCGCATTTGTATCATCGGCTTGCATCATCTGCTTGAATTGCGCGTCCGAAAGCACCTGCGTAATGAGCAGCGCGTCCTCATCATCACGGGCGGCTTCTATTGCCTGTCGCTCTGCGATTGCACGCTGAGCCTGTTCTGCATCCGGTGGCAGCGTATCACCTTCCATCACCTGCTCGTCTACGATGTCGTTGGCAATCTGCGTCCATTCGTCCGTGTCGCGCTCACGGCCCATACCTTGCGGCACAGTCGTCGGCGTGCGCGTATCCAGGCTGGCGTAAAAATTCTCGCTGGATGCGGCGCGTGCGGGTGTGCCAGTGGCGGGTCGGCGCTGTTGCAGCAGCACCACAACCAGCAACACCAGCCCCAGCACGATGATGCCGATTCCAGCCAGCATCAGCGGGTTCACAGGTGCGCCGCCATTGCCGTCTGTGCCGGATGGCGGTGTGCTGCCATTCGAGCCGTTCGCATTACCCGCTGACCCGCTGGCCGCCTGTGTCCCATCCTGTGGCACCACTGCCGCAGGTGCTGTGTTGGTCGGGCGTGGTGGAATCGTGGCCAGTACAATGTCGGTCGGGTCGGGCGCTATGACGGGCGTGCTGCGTTCAGCAAAGCGCACCGCAAGCGTTGCCGTCAGGTCGTTATCGAAGGTCAGGCTCAGATCGTAGCGGGCTTCGCTGCTCATAGCCACGTCGCCGGGGTCGCCACGTAATGCATAGGTCGGGCGCGTCCATAGCGTGCGGATTTCATTGATGCGTGCTTCGACGGTGCGCAAATTAGCGCTGAGCAATGCGCCGTTTTGTGATGCGGCCAGGTCTTGCAATTCGGGGGCGGCTGCGTCACTGATGGCGATGACATCCACCGGGGCGGGCACATCCGGCGTGCTCTGACGGTCACAGGTCGTCTGGCTGCTGAGTGGGCCGCTAATCAGCAACACGCGCCAGGATGCATCTGTAGCACGTTCGGCCTCTGCAATCACGGCCAGTGCATCCCACACGCAACCGGGTTCGTTGGCGGTTGCGCTGTAATCATCCAGAAAGGCGTCAATCTCGCTCTGGCGGTCCGTCGGGCGCAGGATGTCCACATCGCTACCGTAAAAAACCAGCCCGGTCTGACCCTCGTTGGCCGCCAGAAAGCGCTGTAAGCTGGCCTGCACCGCAATTTGCAGGTTAATCAGGTTGTCGCTGGCGTCCAGCACAATCCAGCGCGTGACGGGCAGCGCTTCTTGCGCCGGATTGAGCGTGATGCTGGCATCGTCTAGGGTCAGGGTTGCTTCGCGGATAAGCTGGCCACGCGGCACCGCCACATGCACGATAATGCTATTATCAGCGCCTTGTGTGCCCAGTTCGACGCGGCTGCTGGCGGTTTGTGCCAGAATAACGACGCAGCATACAGCCAACAGGCCAGCGATCATCAACCCGCGCTTCACGATTCGCCCCCGCTTGCATCTGCTGCTGGCAGCACGCGATAGGCTGGCAGCGATGTCCCGGCGATCCAGCCCGATAGCGTCTGACCCTCTGCGCTGCTGTTGGGGTCCGTCAGCGTCAGCCGATACCAGACCGCGCCTGCATCGTCGGTGTAGAGCGCTTCGATTGTATAGCGTTCGTCGGGCGCAGTGGCGAAGGCCGCTACATCACCGCCTACGCGCTGATACGTAATCACCGAGGCATCCAGCAGCACCCCGGCCCCCACGACCAATGCATCCGGGTCGGTTTGCTCTGCGTTGGCGCTGTCGGCTGCTGTGGGTTGTACATCGGGCGCTTGCGTCGGCGCTTGCGTGTTGGCTGGGGCGGGATCAATGGCGTTGGCGTCGTTGCCCGTCAGCACCGAAGCGACCAGCAGCAGCACACCAATCAGGATAATCACGCCCACGACTGCTAGCGGCAACCAATTCTGCGCGTTGCTGGCTGGTGCATCAGGAATGCGTGATGCTGCCGCCGGATCACTGATGGGGCGCTGAGCCTGTGACGAAGGCACAACGGGCGCATCCGGGAATTGGCTGGCGGGCTTGGTGTTGATCGGCTCGTAGGCCGCTTGTTGGCTTTGTTGCCCCGGCGCTGTCGCTGGCGCATCGGGGAAGCGTGTCGCGGGCTTGGTCATGGTGGGCTGCACCATCATCGGCTCGTTGCTGACCGCTACGAACGCATTCAAACGGGCGACGTGCTGCTCTAGCTCAGCCGTGTCTAGCGGCTCGCCCACACGAATCAGCGCCACACTGACGTTATCCGCGCCGCCTTTGTCGTTGGCTTCGTTAATCATGCGCATCACAGCGCTGCGCACATTGTCCATCTGCGCGATGGCCTTCAGCCGCTCGTCCGCTAGATAGCGCGTCAGGCCATCGCTACATAACAGAATGCGGTCACCGGTTTGCACGGTCCGCTGCACCGTGTCGATTTCGATGGCGCTGCGGTGGCCAATGGCGCGGGTAAGCTGGCCCTGCTTGCTCACATCGTCGCCCACGTCCAGCACATCCGCCGCGAACAGGCGCTCGATTTGATCGCCGGAGATGCGAAACGCCATGCTATCACCCACCCAGGCAACCGTAAGCTGATCGCCGCGTATGGCCGCAGCGACTAGCGTGGTGGCGGCGTCTTCGGGCATGTCGTGCACTTCGCGGTTGACCTGCCGGATGGCGGTTTTCAGGCGTTGCTCGGTGGGCGTCTCGGCGGCTTCAGCAAAGTACAGTTCAAGCAGGCGGTCCACCGCACGGCGGCTGGCTTTTTCCCCGGCTTCCAGGCCACCAACCCCATCAGCCACCACAAATAGCGCCCCGTACTGGCTGATTTGCTCGGCCTGCGCCGGATAGCGTAAGTTCACCGCGTCTTGATTGCTGCGGCGGCGCATTCCCTTGTGCGTGCTGAGGGCTGGAATAAGGCGCAAATCCGACATGGGCTAATCCAGTGTTTTGACGACGAATAAAGTATCACCGATTTGTATGCGGTCGTTCTCACGGATGGGGTGTGAGGCCGAGATCAGGTCGCCATTGACAAACGTACCGTTGCGGTCCTGTTGTGGCGTGATGACGTAAACCTGCTCACTGGGGTCCAACGGGTCATTTTCTAGTGTGAAACGCGCATGAAGCCGCGATACACGCTGGTCGCGCCAGTGGATTTCGCCCTTACGCCCGATGATCTGCCCCGGCTGCACGACCAGCACGGTGCCACGCTGCTCCAATGGATAAGTGACGATGAGCCACATCAAGGGGGCGCGTGGCTTGGCCTCGAAGTGGGCTGGGTCCTGTACGCGGGTGTCGCTGATGTCGGCGGCATCCGAGGTGATGTCCGACGGGTCGCGTGGTTGTCGTATGTCACGCCAACTGCGTTGGTGGAAGTCGTGATCGTCATTTTGCATAAAATTGGCCCATCCATTTAACGTTAATGCACCGTAAAACAAGCGCGATGCCAACACACGCTGACAATGATACCCCGCTTGGCACAGAATTCAAAGCATGATAGGCCCGATTTGATGCGATGGGCAACAGGCTGTACACTGTCTTAAACGTCTATTCGATCACGTATGAGGTGGCATCACACAATAGCAACGTCCACGTTTTCTCCTGGTGCTACCCACATAGAAAGCGACCCCTGACCAATGGAATTCCTGATTGTGCTGGTACTGCTGCTGCTCAATGGCATCCTTGCAGGCTCCGAAATCGCGGTGCTATCTGCACGCCGCGCCCGACTGAGCGAACAGGCCGAAGCGGGCGACAAGGCCGCAGGCGCGGCGCTCAAGCTGACCGAAGACCCCGAAAATTTCCTATCGACTGTGCAAATTGGCATTACGCTGGTGGGCATCATGCTGGGGGCGTTTGGTGGTGCATCCATCGCGGAGCAGGTCGCGCCCCTGCTAGAACCTGCGCTCGGTGAGCAGGCGCAAAGCGTCTCGTTGGTGCTGGTCGTGCTGACCACGACCTACCTCAGCCTTGTCATTGGTGAATTGGTGCCGAAGCGCCTCGCGTTGCTCTATCCTGAAGGCATCTCGCGGGCGGTTGCACGCCCGATGGTCTGGCTAGCCCGCGCTACCACGCCGTTCGTCTGGATATTGGGCCGGTCTACCAGTTTGGTTGTGCGCTTGCTCGGCATCAAGGACACGGAACGCTCACAGATGACCAATGCCGAGGTCGTGACTATGATCCGCGAAGGCATCGACCAGGGCGCATTCGGAGAAGCCGAAGATGCGATGGTTGCGGGGGTGCTTGGGCTGGATGAGATGCGCATCAGCAAGATCATCACACCGCGTACCGAGACTATCTGGCTGGATATTAATGCCAGCATAGAAGACATTCAGCGCCTGGTGCGCGAAAAACCGTTTTCAGCCTATCCAGTGGCGCGTGGCAGCCTGGATGAGGTCGTCGGCATCGTGCGGGCGAAGGATATTCTCGCCTCGACGCTTGATACCGGCTCATTTGACCTGGAAAACATCATGCGAGAGCCGCACTACATCCCGGAGACGGCCACCGTCTATAACGCACTGGAGCAATTCAAGCGCTCCGGCATCCACACAGCGCTTATCATCAGCGAGTACGGCGGCATTGAAGGCATGGTGCGGATGCATGACATCATTGAGTTGGTCTTCGGTGAATTGGACGTGCTCGGTGGTGATGGCCACGACCCCGAAGCTGTGCAGCGTGAAGATGGTTCCTGGTTACTGGGCGGCGGTGTGAGCGTCGATGAACTGGGCGCATTGTTCCCGGATGTGAGCTTTACCCAACCCCCACACGCCAACTACGAAACGCTTGCCGGGTTCATCATGGTGCAGCTGGACCGTGTGCCGCAGGTCTCCGACCGCTTCAGCTATGGCGGGCTGCTCTTTGAAGTGGTGGATATGGATGAAGTGCGCGTCGATAAGGTGCTGGTCCGTCCACAAAACAATGACTAATAGTAACTACTCAGGTACGTGTTCCATTTTCAGTCGCCAGACGTTAAAACGTCCGGCTCCGGTAAAGCCAAGCCTGCTGAAGCAGGCTAAGGCACTGTGCAGCAGCCCTCTTGAGAGGGGTTGGCCCTTTGGAGCCGCTGGCTTGAGCCAGTGGCGACACACAGACAGGCTGACCTGAGTCGTTACTTTCATTGGACTGGATCGAATTAAT
>DAOTTW010000237.1:0-7732 GCA_034437615.1 Anaerolineae bacterium
GTTACGCGCTCCATCCGTGACGCGCTGCGCATCCAGTGCCTTTTCTACGTGGTCGCTGGTCATTTCCGGCGGCAGATTGTTGATGTCCGTAATGCGAAAACCCAGCGCGACGACCATAATCACGCCAAGCAGGAACAGCACACCCAAATGTGGCCGCAAATCCAGTAAGCGCAGACGATACCACTGCTTACGTAGCCACATCAGCGCGTTGAAATCCAGCGGGGCCAGCGCCAAACTCACTAACATAATTGCACCGAGCCACGCATAAAACGCAGGTGTCGTGATGGTGTTATTGACTGTGCCGAACCACGTCAGCACAATCAGGAAGAAAGCCGCCAGCACAAAGAAAATACGCAGCGGATGAATCCGCATAGTCCAGGGCAATTGATAATCGTCGGCTGTGCGCGTTTGTGTTTGGGCGTCTTTGCGCTTGGGGTCGGCAATCGGCACCCACCCCGGCAATAACCCAGGCCGCTTGTGTGCGATCAGGCGCAATACAGCCGTCAGCGCGTCGATCAACATCCAGATCAGCACCCCGGCCAGTAAGAATTGCGCACCGGGCGCTACCTTCGCGAAGACCGTCTCTATGGGGTCATCGGTGGAATCAATCAGAAAGCCAATGCCAGCTATTATCAGGCCCAGCGGCAACGCTCGCAGGAGCATATTTACCAGATTCGGCGTCTTTTGGCCACGCCACCACGACAGCAAACCGCGCCAGTTGCCAATTAGCTCCGCAGCCATCCAGATCAGGAAGCCTATCAGCAGGAACGGTGCGCCTGACGCTAATTCGACCTGTTCGGTGCGGCGTGCTGTGTTGCTCACGAACAGGCTATTGCCGAACCACGCCACCAGCACAGCCACAAGGTACAGCCCTAATTGCAACAGCCGCTCGTTTTGCAACCAATTGCTGAGGCGTTGGCCCCATGTTTGCTGCGGCGCTTCTGTTCGCGGCGCAGCAGCAGATACGGTTAAGCTAACAGGCTGCGAGACGTGCTCATGCTCAGCTTGTGGGTCTGGTCGGGCAATCGACCAGAAGGCTTGCCACGTTTGTACAGGCGCTCGCCGGAAATGATCCAGCAATTGTGCCAGCGTCATCTCTTCCAGCGTTGCATCTGCGGCTAGCACTAGCTGAGGTTCTGGTGTGTCTGGCTCAGGTGCAGCTTGTAGCGCTGGCTCGTCGTCTATATCGTCCTCAAAATCCGCTGCAACCGCCTGCATTTCCTCTGTATCGCTTACAGCCTGTGTCGGCTCCTCCACCGCGTTATAGCCCACGACAAGCCGCATTTCCATAGTATCTATGGGATTGGCTGCGTCTACAGAAGCGCCTGTATCTGCGTTATCAGCGTCAATCGGCTGCGGCAAATCAACGGCATCATCACCCGCTGCTGGATTTTGTACTGCGGCCTGTTCTGGCTGTTCTGCATCCGGTTGCTGAGGCTGTGGCAAGTCGTGTTCGGGCGTATCAGGCATCCGGCTTGCGTCCCTTGAGTGCTAAGTTGACGGTTGTGCGCTCCGGTAGCTCATTGATTGTATTCTTGCGGTCAAAATAGTTAAAGACCCGCAAGCCCAGGTTAATCGGGTTCCAAATGCTGCCGTCATTCTGGTCGAAGGTGATGCGGTTGGCGGCGTTGGCCATCTTCGCAGGCATCAGGCCACTTTCTAGCAGGGGCTTGCCGAAGCCATACACCAGATTATGAATAAACGGAAAACAGTGATGCGTAAACGAGCGTTCTGCTTCCACGATGAAACCCGCGTCTGCTGCCGCCTGGCGCAATTCCGGCATGGTGTACAGGCGCACGTGGTTCGCCCAGATGCCCGCAAACGGCCCCTGCTGGATATGCCGCCCGCAAACGGCCTCCAGCGTCTTATTGATGGGGTCCCACCAGAACGGGTAATTGGCATGAGGCACGGTGATGGCCACGACACCGCCCGGTTTCAGCACGCGATAGACCTCTTGCAGCCCTGCGACATCGTCATCTAAGTGTTCCAGTATCTCTGAGCAGATCACGGCGTCGAATGTGTTACTCGCATACGGCAGCGCGTAGATGCTGGTATTGTGTAATGGGATATTCAGATGCCCGACGTTGGCCTGTGCCTTTTTGATGATTGGCCAATCGAGTTCCGCGCCGATGATCGTACAACTGCTGACATAGCGAAACATATTCAGGTAGAAGCCGCGACCACAAGGTATATCCAGCACGACGCTATCAGCCTGCGGGTTCACCCACTCAAAAACGGTCTGAGCGCGTTTTTTGAAGGCCATGTCCGCCTCATTGCGCGTCATGTAGGCGATGGTCTCCGGGCTGATGGCAGGTCTGGCGTCTGTGGCTGGCGTCTCGTTGGCTACTTTAGCGTTCGGGGCGTGCATGGCGTCGGAAAACCTCTTCGTAGCGGTCCACTGTTTGCTTGAATGAGAAGATGCTTTCGATATATTCGCGGGTATGCTGATAGGCTTGCGGGTCATTCAGCACATCCAGCACCGCCTGCCCGATAGACTCATGGTCGCCCTGCCTAGCCAGCTTGCCCATGCCCGTCAACGTCACAGGCACGCGCCCACCGGGAATATCCGTCATCACCATCGGCGTACCAGAGAGCATCGCCTCGACCTGCACCAGCGCGAAACATTCGGTATCGCTTGGCAGCACGATCACATCACAAGCCGCGTAAAAATCAGCCATCTGTTGCATATCCTGCAACACACCCAGAAACGTCAACTGTGCTTGGTAGCGCTGCACCAATTCCTGATGGCGCTCCCAGGTATCTTCATAGGGAATCTCGTATTCGCCAGCAAACACCAGATGCGCGTTCGGATACTGCTCGTTGATGACCTCTAGCGCTTTAATCGCCAAATCGGGGCGTTTTTCCTGCACGAAGCGCCCCGAATAACCGATGATGGGGCCGCCGTCGTGCTGCCATTTTGCGCGTAATTCCTGCACGCGCTGCGCTCGTGGCTCCGGCATCTGAATCGGCGGATGAATGATGGTCGTCTTATCCAGGAAAGGCTTGAGGTAATACGAATGCTTGGCGTAATCCTCACTGTAGCCGATGAGTTGTGCTGCACCACGCGCCATGAAGCGATACATGCCGAACATCACCCGCGTGATGAAGCGATTCACGGGCTTTTCCGGCAGCACCAAATCCCCGTGATGCGTGGCGACGACCTTCACGCCAGCAACACGCGCAATCAGGCTGACCAGCGCCGTTTCTAGCATCGGCGTGTGGATGCTGACGACATCGGCCTGACGCATGGCAAAATACGCCGCCCAGGGGTACGCAGGCATAATCATCCCGCGTGAGATGTGAAGCGGTGCCCACAAGCGCACCACACGCACGCCGTTATGCATGTCCTCATCGCGTGGCAGGCTGTTGTTATAGCGTGCCGTCAGTACAGTCACTTCATGGCCACGCCGCACGAGTTCTTCAGCTACTCGTTGCACGTGGATGGTTAGGCCGGTGCGATGCGGGAAATAATACAGCAGCATAATCAGCACATGCAGCTTGCGGCCATCTTGTTTAGGCTCGTGCTGCTGTTCGATGGCGTCTGCTGCGCTTTGCACGCTAGCATCTGCGCTTGCGTTGTGTTGTCCTGTTTGCTTGTCTTGTGTTTTTTCCGTCTGAGATTGTGTTTCTAGCATAGGTCGCTTTTGTGTTGTTTAGTTGTTGATCTGCTTTCAAACGCCCTCACTGCGCATCTGACGCACGCCTTGCGACAGTTGGCTGAGGGAGATACCTTCTTGAATAAAGCCAATGACGCCTGTGCTGGCATGGACAAAGACATTGACGCCGTGCACCATCACCGCAAAGGCTAGCGTCGTCGCTGAATACTCGTAGCCCACAGCGGTCAGCGCCAGCAAAATCGACGCTTCATAGGTGCCGACGTTACCGGGCACCGCAGGCAGCGCGATGGCAAACGCCGCAGCAGCGATATACAGTGCCGTGACAACCCAGCTAGCCGACTCGAAAAAGGCAAACATCAGCACATAACCCGCCGCGACGGATAGCGCCCAGCTTATCGTCGTCCAGCCCAGCGCCAGCAAGAGCATACGCGGGTTTGTCAGTGGTTGCAGCCCATCCAAAAATTGATCCAGCCATTTGTCGATGGCGATGCGCTGCAAGAACGGCAGTAGGCGCTGTGCAAAGGCCAGAATGCGCTGCGCTAACCCACGATTCGCGGCCATCAGCACCAGCACGACAAAGCCACAGATGGCCATTAGCGCCGCGAACGCCCCTGCTGCCCGTAATTCCTGCGGCACCGGGCCAGCAGCCAATGCACCTAGCAAAAGCAGCACCACAGCCAGCAAATCCAGCAGGCGTTCAACGATAATCGTGCTGATCGTCTGCGGCATAGGCACCGGCTTACGCACCCGTGACGCCAGATACACCCGTGCGACCTCACCCATGCGCAGCGGTAACACCCCGTTGACCAGATAAGCCACATTCATAATGCTAAAGGCCCGCGTCCAGGGCAAGGCACCGTTGAGCAACACCTGCCAGCGAAATGCTCGCGTCACCAAGCCTGCAAACAGCAATAGCAAACATGGCAGCACATATTCATAACGCGCCGCTAACAGCGCATCGCCAAATAGCGATAGGTTAATCTGTGTGATGATGAAATACAACGCAGCGATGCTCACGACTACGCCAACGAGTCCGATGCGTGCATTACGGGAAAAGCGCACAGTGCTAGTCCTGTTCTTGTGTATTGTGTCCTCTTTTGCCTCTGCTATTGCAGCGCGTAGCATAGCACCCTTCCCCATTTTTCACCATAACCGTCACGAATTTACATGCTGGCTTGTGCCCGCATTCATACAGGCTTCAGGCGCATCCAGCACGCTTGACACGAATTGACAGTCTATTGCTATACACAGGATGGATACAAATGGCTCAGGAATCACCCCAATTCCCAAAAGAATATTTTCAGCGCTACGACGAGAGCACCGATTTCAATTTTTATAGCGTTCCGCGTAAGGTCGTACACATCGACAACGGGGCGATTGCCGCGCTCAGCGCCAAATACGCCGAATTGTTGCCCACCACAGGCGCATATCTCGACCTGATGAGCAGTTGGCGTTCACACCTGCCGGATAACCTGACGCCAGAGCGCGTCGCCGGGTTGGGCATGAACGGCGCAGAGATGGCCGACAACCCGCAGTTAACAGAATACGTCGTACACAGCCTGAACGACAATCCGCGCTTGCCCTATGACGACGCCACATTCGACGCGGCGCTGTGTGCAGTCTCGGTGCAATATCTGACGAACCCGACTGCGGTGTTTGCGGATGTGGGCCGCGTGTTGCAGCCGGGTGCGCCCTTTGTCGTCTCATTCTCGAACCGTTGCTTCCCGACGAAGGCCGTGAACGTATGGCTGTCGATGAGCGACGCGCAGCATGTGGCGCTCGTCACGCGCTATTTTGAGCTTGCAGGCGACTTTACGGCCATCAACAGCGAGGTTATCGCACCCGGCACGCATGACCCGCTGTATGTCGTGTGGGGTCATCGCGCCGATTAATCCCCCGCAGGTTGCGGCGCGTAGGCAGCGGCTTCCGGCTTCGCTGCGGGAATCGTCGCCTCCTCCGGCTTAATCAGCCCTTCGGAGAGCAGCACATGCTTAAACGACACAATCGCCACTTCAAGCATGTCGCGGTCCGGTTGGCGTGTCGTCAAATGCTGTAGCGCCAGGTTCGGCTTAACGATGAAGGCCACCCAGGGCTTATCAATGTTGCGGGCGGACCAGCGCAGCACTTCATAGGAGATGCCGGCAATCACCGGGATGAGCACAATACGCGAGACGATCAACCAGAAGAACGGCGGACGCCCCAGCAGCGAGAAAACAAACACGCTCACGAAAACAACCGTCAGCAAGAAAGCCGTGCCGCAACGCGGATGCTCAATCGGGTACTGCGCGACGACCTCCGGCGTGAGTTCTGCGCCTGCTTCATAGGCATTGATCGTTTTGTGCTCCGCGCCATGATAGCTAAATAGCCGCTTCACATCGTTCATCTGGCCAATCAGCCCAATGTATGCGATTAAGAGGCCAAGCTGGATCACGGCTTCGATGAAATTAATCACAGTCGCCTGCCAGCCTATCGGCAACGCCTCGTAGAAGATAAACGCTTGCTCATCTTCAGCAACCGCTTCGCCATCCACCGTTTCGACAATGGCATCGTCTGATGTGGATGTAATGCCCAACGCGCTGCCGACAGCAGTCGCCGCAGTCGTCGGCACCAGGAAGAAGATGCCGATGCCGATCATGAACGAAATGGCCACCGTCGCGAAGCCGAGCGGCCCGTTGAAATTCACGTCCTCCTCGCCCATCGCCACATCTGCCGACCACATCAAAGAGCGTGTGCCAAGCACCATTGCATCCCACAAGCCCACCAGACCGCGCAAAAACGGCGTCTTGGCGATGCGGCCCCGATACAGCGTCTTATTCAGGGGTTGCTCGTGTACCACAATCTGCCCTTGCGTGTCACGCACGGCGATAGCGGCGGTGTGTGCGCCACGCATCAGCACGCCTTCAATTACAGCTTGCCCGCCATATGAGAATTGCATCTCACCGGGAGCCGTTTTTTGCACAGGGTTAGCCGAAGCACCGTTTGTGCTGGCTTCAGGCGTTGTATTGGGTTGTTCTGTCATGGGTTCGTCCTTGTTGTTGGCTGCTTGTTGCGGTTTTTGCCTGCAAAGGGATTAGTCAAACGATAGTACGGCATCGGTGGATGTCAAGCGTACATCTGAAACAGGCTGCGATGTCAGCAGCAGCACAGGCACGCCACCGATGAAGCAACCTTCGGGATTTTCGCCCTCTGTATCACAGGTGGCACCGGGTAAGCTGATTTGCTGCACGTCGTCGGATGGCTGTACAAGCTGCTGTGTGCCGAAATGATTGACCTGATACAGCTTGCCGCCGTTCACAGGGATTTCGATGCTGACGGGCTGCTCTGTGCGTGCCCAGGCGACCAGTGTTTGCCGCCCGTTGCCATGTTCCAGGGCGACAATGCTAACAGCATCGTGCTGCACGAGTTGCGCTGACGTGACATCCTGCAAATACTCGATGGCGGTGCGCCACGCGTAATACGCCGGACGCGGCTCCGCATCTGCCGGCCCCAGGATGCCGAAGGACTCATTGCCCGACGGCAACTGCTGATCGTACAGCTTGTAAACGGCCATGCGTTCCACACCTGCTGCCAGCGCCAACGCGCTGCCCTGCATGATAAAGCTCGCCTGCTGCGTCAAATCCAGCGGGAATTGTGGGCGCTGCACAGGCCAAGCGGCGTCTATCGTCGGCGCAGCGTTCGTCTCGTTAATCCAGATGGCTTTATCTTGCAGGCCGTTCTCATCCAGCAGTGTGCGCACCGTGCTCACCAGATCATAGACCGACTGGGAGCGAAAGTAGATGTGCAAGCTCATCACATCGAAGTAGTAACCATGCTCTGCGGCATCCGGGTCGGCGGCGATGCGCTCTATCAGGCGCTCAAAATAGGGCCTGCGGCCTTCGTTGACATCATGCCAGTAAGTCGTACCCGCCAGATGAATACGCACCGCCGGGTTCGCCTCATGCGCGGCCAGATAAGCCACCCGCAGCAATTGATAGTAGTCGTCCAGATCACCGGAGAATTCATAACCGTAGGTCTCGCGGCTGATGTCCGGCTCATTCCAGATGATGAAACGATACACACCCCGGCTGGCGTAATAATCCACCGCACGCCGCACAAAATTCGCCCACACGTTGCCG
>DAOTTW010000238.1:0-7652 GCA_034437615.1 Anaerolineae bacterium
CAAGCCTGCTAAAGCAGGCTGTATGCAGCGTGCAATAGCCCCCTTCAGGGGGGTTGGCCCTGCGGCAGCCGCTGGCTTTAGCCAGTGGCGACACACACAGACTGGCCTGAGTCGTTACCTGCTGTCAGGCTGGTTTAGTCGGAAAGATGTCCTTCGCTGCGACGCTGAACCCTGGTAGCACGTCACCGCCCGTGATTGTGCCGTCCTCCGTCAGCAAGTGCCGATCATCCGGCGTCAAGATTTCGACCAAACGCCGATCAGGATAGATCAACCAGACCATGCGCGACCCGTTCGCGAGGTAATAAGCGGCCTTTGCTGCCATCTCACGGTCATCCTGGCTTGGTGACTGTATCTCGATTGCCAGATCGGGCATGAAGGGGGCCGTGCCCTTGCTCACTAAAGGCCCTTTATCGTGTGTGCGAAACGCCAGATCGGGGATGCGGTCGTTTGCGTCATCATTTGGCAGACCATAGCGTGCCTCGGGCAGCACATATCCTATCGGACTATCCCGTAAATATAGAAACAGGTATCCGTTCAGCAAGTGAACGATTAAGGCGTGTAGTTCGGTTGGCATTTTTTCGACAACGGCTCCGTGTATGAGTTCAAAGCGCCGCTGCGGATACTTTGCTATCAATGCCTCGAACTCGTCGCGGGTATAGGTGCGGTCTCTGAACATGGTTTCGCGCTCCTTGTCCTTCACGCTGCGATCATTCTACCATGATCGTTTACCATGTAGCCGCCCCGGACAGGTCAGTGCCCTGTCCCTACAGGGTCGCAATTATTCACAACAGGTCTGTAGGGACGCGGTTTGCTGCGTCCGCCACACAGCCGGTTTGCACCCCGATATCTCTTGACATAAGTGTAGGGTTACGATAGCATGAGAGCGCAATCGGATTAGAGAAAAACGAGATGAGATGGTTAACAGCACAATCTTAGAACCAATCTTTACTATCATGATACGGTTGGTTGTAACACTGACATCAATTCTCACACTGTTGTTTTTCCTTGAACGAATGACCGGCGACCCCGTAACAGCTATGGTTGGCAACCAAGCCTCAGCCGCTTCAATTGACAATATGCGCGAGCATATGGGCCTGAACCGTTCACTTATCGTTCAGTATGGCGCGTTTGTTAAGCAATCCATCAGCCTCGATTTCGGGGATTCAATCCGGTTTCAGCAACCAGCAATGGCCCTCGTTCTGGGTCGCCTCACCGCGACGCTGACGCTCGCCTTCAGCGCGGTTACGTTGGCGTTTGTGATCGGCGTTCCACTTGGCATCTACTCCGCAGTATTCCGGCATCGTTTCGACGGGAAACTGGTGAACTTTCTTGCCGGTATTGTGCAGTCTATGCCGACGTTCTGGACGGGGCTGGTCTTGCTGATTATTTTTTCGGTCCATCTCAATTGGTTCGGCAGTGTGGCCAACCTTGAAGATAACTTCTTCAAACGGCTGGCGCTACCAGCGATCACGCTGTCCTCCCCCTATATGGCGCGGCTGATTCGCCTCGTCCGTAGCAGCATCGTGGACGAGATGCAGGAGCCTTACGTGCAGACGGCGCGCTCGAAAGGGCTGAAGCCGTGGTATATTTTTACCTCCCATGTCTTCCGAAATACGCTCGTCCCCGTGATCGCCTTCATCGGGCTGGACCTCTCGACGATGGTGGGCGGGTCCGTGATCGTTGAGGATATCTTTTCCTACAGTGGCGTCGGTAATCAGATGGTCGATGCGATTTCCAACCGTGATTACCCGTTAGTCCATGCCACCGTCTTCGTTATCTCGCTGTTAGTATTTACTATTAACGTCTTATCTGTTTACCTGTCACGGGTTGTTGACCCGAGGATATCAGCATGACCCAGCAAATGGTCGGTGTCCGCACGTTTTCTCCAACGCCGCCTGTTCGTATTGAACACCCACAAATAGACTGGCGTGCCTTTGCCCAACGCTACAAGCGTTATGCGAATGTCGCGCCCTTGTTTGCACTACTGTTGGTTATCTTCGGTGCCGTTATCTTTGCCGGGGCCTTGACCGCCAATGATCCCATGAGCATGGATTTGAGTAAAACCCTTCTACCCCCTGTTTGGATGGACGGCGGGAGCTTGGCTCATCCTCTCGGCACAGATAATCTCGGTCGGGACATCTTCTCCAGGACACTTCACGGCGGCCAGATATCACTCAAGGTCGCCTTCATTGCCGGGACCGTCTCAACAGTCCTCGGCATGGTGTTGGGTGTTGTGGGTGGCTATGTCGGCGGGATGGTGGATCGTACCCTGCTGTACATCTCTGATTTATGGATTTCGTTTCCGTTCTTGGTGCTCGCTCTGGCCATTATTTCGGCGGTCGGGGGGTCTGTGCCCGTGCTAATCATTTTGTTGTCGGCGGCAGGTTGGGTACACGCTGCCCGCATCACCCGCGCTACCACACTCAAACTGAAGGAAGCGGACTATGTGCAAGCCTCGCTCGCGATTGGCGCGAGACCACTCCATATACTGTGGAAGCACATTGTACCGGGCATCATCAACCCTAATATTGTGATGTGGACGTTTTCGATTGGCACAATGATCGTCATCGAAGGCAGCCTGAGTTTTATCGGTATGGGCGTCAGTACCGGAACGCCCTCCTGGGGCACTATGCTCAGTGACGGTCGCCACTATCTGCGTGATGCGTGGTGGATGTCGATTTTCCCTGGGATGGCGCTCATGACTACTATATTGGCGGTCAATTATCTGGGGGATGCCCTGCAAGACTTGAATAACCACTAGATGCAATAGGCATCTATGCATCTATGCATCCATTTATCTATTCGTCTATTTATCGTCAACCACTTTACCAGCAGTTGAGGCAGTGATTTTGTGCGCTCAAAGTTAGGAGTGATGTTACGATGTAGTATCTGTGCAAGACTTTTTATAGCTCGCAAGGTAAAGCTAAAGTACGCCGTACAATCGCCATATCACTCAGAGTTTAATTGTATGAGAAAAGGGAAAACCGTGAAAAACAGAATTAGCCGTAGAGACTTTCTCAAGATGAGCGCTGTTACTGGCGCAGTCGCAGCCAGTGGGAGCCTGTTTGTGCCGCAGATTGTGCGTGCCCAGGCTACGAACCCGCAGGGACTCGCAAGCCATGTCACCATCGGTAACACGAGTATCCAGAGTAATCTGAATCCGTACGGGTTTGTGTACTTCCAGGCCCGGCAAATTTACGACACCCTCATTGATACGACGGCCTCCGGCGAGCTTATCCCTGGCTTAGCAACCGAGTGGAACCAGGTGGACCCGCAAACGCTGGAGATCAAACTGCGTGATGATGTCTTCTTCTCCAACGGGCAACGGTTCACAGCAGAGTCGGTCCGCTTCACCCTGGAGTTTTTGCGGAGCCAGATCGCGGAAACCTTCTTCGCGTTTTACGCGCCTATCTCGGACCTGGTGCTGGCCCCGCCCAACCCGCTTCTGGATGGCAACAGTATCGAGGTCATTGACGATACTAACCTCGTCGTCAGGACAAATCGCCCTGATCCCATCATAGCAAAACGCCTATCACGTCTGTTCATCCTGTCCTCAGACTACATGACAAGCTCTGGCAATAACCTGGGGACAGATGCCGTCGGCACGGGTTACCTCAAGCTGGTAGACTTCGCGCCTGGCGAACGGGTTGACTTCGAGACGTGGGAGGGCAACTGGCGCGGCAACCTGCCGATCCAGACAGCCACCTATGTAGCAGTCGGCGACCTCCGCACGGCGCTTGAGAGTGGCGATATTGATGTAGCTCAAAGTATGCCGCCTGATATTGCACGCAGGATGGAACAAAGCGGCGACTGGAAAATCAGCCAGAACCCGGCCCTTGCAACGGGGCTAATCAACTTTGTGCCCGAAACCCATGAGGCGCTCCAAGATGTGCGTGTACGCAGGGCGCTGAACCTTGCGATTAATAAGCAAGAATTCAACGATGTGGTCCTGGCCGGTTTCGGAGAGGTCGCCAACGACCAGATGCTCATCCCCGGTTTGTCGGGCTACAACGAGGACCTGGAAACAACCCCCTACGACCCCGACGAGGCGCGGCGTCTGCTTGCAGAGGCGGGCTATGCCGACCTGTCACTGTCGATGGTAGCGCCCAATACCGCCAGGGTGCAGGCCGAAGCGATCACCGGCTACCTCCGATCCATTGGTGTCGACATGACGCTAGACACGCCAGATTCTAACGCGATCATCAACGAGGTCAGCAACGGCACCGAGTACAACATGGTCTACTGGGAGTCCAACTTCGTCACCTTAAGCGACTGGTCGCAGGCTGCGCTGCCGTTCATGATCCCGGCGCTGGTCCAACGGCACATCGAAAACGAGAGGTTCTACGAACTTCACGAGCAGGTCTCAGAGGCGACCTCAGAAGAAGAGCGTGACCAGATCATCGAAGACATTGCTACGCTCATGAGTGAAGACGCTGCTGCCATCATCCTATCATGGAAGCAGTTCTTCTATGTCCACACCCCCCGCATCGAATCCCTGCCGTTCCATCTGGATACCTCACCGCGTATCGAAGACATACGGATGACCACCGCCTAACTGGTTGTCCACACGTTCAGGCTCCGGCATTTTGCCGTAGCTGCTTAGCCCTCACCTCCTCAATCCTCCTCAATCCCCCTCTCCCGAACTGTCCCAGACACAGATGGAGAGGGGCTTTTTGCTTTATGGCGGCTGACGCCGCCCCGGACAGGTCAGTGCCCTGTCCCTACAGGATCGCAATCATTCACAACAGGTCTGTAGGGACGCCATTCTTGGCGTCCAGGGTGGCTATTGTGTGCTGCTATCGGCTTCTGGCAGGCCAACAGCAATAGGCAGCTTGCCATGTAGCCGCACGACATGGCCGACAACGATAGAACTGGGCACCTGGAAGCCGGCCTGCTGTGCGAGTTGGGGCAGGCTGGCCAGTGTACCCGTCAGCACGCGCTGTTTGCGGGTCGCGCCCCATTCGATGACGGCTGCGGGCGTTTGCGGGTCGCGGCCCAGGCTAATCATCTTCTCGAAGATGGTCGGCATGTTCTTCAGCCCCATCAGGATAACCAGCGTGCCATCCCACTTGGCCAGCACTTCGTAATTGAGGCGTTCTGCTTTTGTGGGGTCCTCCTGGCCCGTCACAACCAGGAAACCGCTTGCGGTGTAGGCGTGGTTTTGCTGGTCGCGGTAGGTTAACGGGATGCCGGCATAGGTCGGGGCGGCGCTGACGCTGGTAATACCGGGGACGACCTCCACTGGAATATCGTTATTGTAGCAGGCGAGCGCTTCTTCTGGCCCACGCCCAAAGATATAGGAATCGCCGCCTTTCAAGCGGACGACGTGCTGGCCTGCTTTGGCTTTGGCGACAATCGTCGTCTCGATTTCCGGCTGTGGCATCCGGTGATTGCCCGGTAACATGCCCACGTTGATGATCTCTGCGTCGTCTTTGGCTTCATCCAGCAGCGCCATATCAATCAAGATGTCGTGCATGATGACATCGGCTTCGCGCAGGCGCTTCAGCCCGCGCAATGTCATCAGATCGTAGTCGCCTGGCCCGGCACCGATGAGTGTTACTTTACCTGTCATGGTCTGGTCTCTCTTGTGTGTGATGTTTATACATTGATATGCGTTTTGGTCAGGAGATATGCGGCAGTTGGTCGCGTAGTTTGATGACATCCCCGATCACCACCAGCGACGGCAGCGGATTCTCGCCCCAACGCTCGTAGATTTGACCTGCGAGTGTGCTGATAGTCGCGATGAGCACTTCTTGCTCTGGGGTTGCCCCTTTGTAGATCAGCGCAGCGGGCTTATCGGGGTCGTAGCCTGCCGCTAGCATCTTATTCAGGATGTCCGCCATACGGTCGAAGCGTGCCATGAACATGACGAGCGTGGCATCCAGCTTAACCAGGCCGTCATAATCCAGGGCAAAAGCGGGCTTGTCGGGGTTCTCGTAGCCCATCATCGTCAAGAAGCGGCTGCTGGTGCCGTAGTGCGTCAGTGGGAAGCCAGCGGCAGCAGTGGCGGCCACCAGGCTAGAAACACCTGGGATGACCTCAACAGGTACGCCGTGCTGCTGACAATATACGGCTTCTTCGGCACCACGCCCATACACATAGGGATCGCCGCCCTTCAAGCGCACCGCATGTAGGCCCTTTTTCGCACGGTCCACCAGTGCGGCGTTGATTTCATCCTGCGTCATCTTCTCGTCGGTGAAGCTGCGCTTTGATGCATCCAGGATTTCAGCGCCCGCTTTGGCCTCTTGCAGTAGCTCCTGTGCGACGAGCAGATCATGGATGATGACATCCGCGCTCTGTAGCGCCTTCAGGCCCTTCACCGTAATCAGGTCGGGGTCACCCGGACCGCCGCCGATAAGCGTAACTTTGCCTAGCATCGCGTTTATGCTCCCTGTGAATGTGTTCAGCGTGTGTTGCTGCTGGCTTCGTGTACAAAATCAACCAAACGCTTCATCTGGTCCGGCTGTGCTGGACGCGGTACGCCATGACCCAGGTTGAAAATGTGCCCTGGGCGGCCTGCTGCCTGGTCCAGCACAGATTGCGCCCGCTCACGCAGGGCAGGCCACGACCCCAGCATTGCCGCCGGATCGAGATTGCCCTGAATGGCGCGGTTTGTGCCGATGATCGACCAGGCCGCATCCAGGTCGATGCGCCAATCCACGCCCACGACATCCGTATCAAGCTGTGCAATATCGTGCAACATCGCGCTGCCATCCGTCACTGCGTGCATGATCGGCACCCCGGCTGGCCTGAGCATGTCTACGAGGCGCTGTGTGTAGGGCCGTGAATAGCGCCGATAGTCCTCTGGTGATAGCCAGCCGCTCCAGGCATCGAAGATTTGTAGCGCCTGTGCGCCTGCGTCCACTTGCGCCAGCAAAAACGCGCCAGTGACCTGCGTGATTTTCGTCATGAGCGCATCCCACACCGCCGGATCGCCCATCATCATGCGCTTCAGTTCATAGGCTTGCTTGCTGCTTTTGCCTTCGACGGCGAACTGCGCCAGCGAGAAGGGCGACCCGCCGAAGCCGATTAAGGGCGTCGCGTGCTTTTCGAGCAATTGACGCGACAGACGGATGGCGTCCAGTGTATAACTGAGCGTCTCTTTTACGTCCAATTGCTTGAGTGCGGCCACATGCGCTTCGGTGCGTACCGGATTATGGACGATTGGCCCCGGCGAAAATTCCAACTCCAGGCCCATCGCTTCCAGCGGCGGCAGGATGTCGGAGAAGATAATCGCTGCATCCAGGCCGAAGGCACGGATGGGTTGCAGCGTGACCTCTGCGGCCAATGCTGGCGTTTTGACGATCTCTAGAAAGTTATAGTGCTCACGCAGCGCCAGATATTCTGGCATGTAGCGTCCTGCTTGCCGCATCACCCAGATGGGTGTCGCGTCTGTGGCCTCTCGGCGGCAAGCCCGCAGAAAGCGGCTGTTGTGCAGCGCGTGCGGTGCTAGCTGTTGCAGTGGTTGGTTGACCATATCATCACCCTTCATAACCTAGGCTTTTCCAGCTAAAAAACAAGTCAAATTCTCGCAACATCGGCAATGCGGCTGACGCCGCTCGGACACCCAGAAGGGTGTCCCTACAGGGCATCGTTCGTAGGGACACGGCTTGCCGTGTCCGCAAACCGTGTCAATTATTTTGTTGGGATGG
>DAOTTW010000239.1:0-6246 GCA_034437615.1 Anaerolineae bacterium
CAATCATTCACAACAGGTCTGTAGGGACGCGCCACTGGTGCGTCCGCCACACAGGAACAACGAAAAACCAAATACCTACCCCTGAAAACTCAATCCCCCTCTCCCATCATACCCAGACAACAATGAAGAGGGGGAAGCAAGCCGTTTAAAGCCCCTCTCCTAGTGCCAAAGGCACGTTCGGGAGAGGGGTTTGGGGTGAGGGCTAAGCAGTTACACCGCCTCGCATACCCCATCGGGTGTCCCTATGGTTCATGACGGTTTTTTTAGGGACGTGCGATGTCACGTCCGCCGAAATACCTACCCCAGAAAAGAGGTTCTGAGGGGTTCGGGCTGAGGGCCGAGTCGTTATGAAAAGCTTTACACATAGCAAATAAGAGGGGTTAACACGACGATGAGACAAACAGATGACAAGATGAACAAATGACAAAATGAATGAATGACAAAATGAATGAATGACAAAATGAATGAATGACGAAATACGGTGCAGCCATAAACAGCCAACACACGCTCATGTCGTTTGCATACTGAATTCCTGCGCCAGTTGTGCGGCAATCTCATTCGCACGGCAGCGCGTCACGTTCGTATTCAAGAAGTAAAACGTCCAGTGGGCCATCTCGACCGATGTATAATGCCCTTCTATCGCGCCGAATTGCCAGATGCCGCGTGCAAGCTGCGGGTCGATCTCTTTGAGCTTGAGTGTGTTCTCCACTTCACACACCAGGAAGTGCCGTTTCTGCATTGCGTCGCTCCAGTCAAGAAAAAGTCACGGCTTATTGTTCTTTTACCGGAGAAGGTTTAACCATGCATGATGAGACGTTTAATTTGTTGGGGGTCACATGACCCACCTATCTAGTAGACGTTGGCGTAAATACGATGGCGGTTTGCGGACGATGCCCTGTAGAGACGCCATTCTTGGCGTCCGGGCGGCGTCAGCCGCATTGTGGGTTCATTTCCGCCGTGCTCTTCCAGCTATAGCCGATGACCAATAATTAGAGCCGGATGGTCACAGCGGTAACTTTTTTTGTTAAAATCAGCGCTATATGCGAATACAGCACAGGTCACGCTAATGTCGGATGCACTCACACAAGGACTGAACCCACAACAGAAAAAAGCCGTCACCGTCGGCAGCGGGCCGACGCTCGTCTTAGCCGGGCCGGGCAGCGGTAAAACAGGCGTCTTGACGCGCCGCATCGCCTACCTGATTAACGTCGTACAGGCAGACCCCCGCAGCATCATGGCCGTCACCTTCACCAATAAAGCCGCCGGAGAGATGAATGAGCGCGTAGCCAGGTATCTCGGTCGGCATGTGCGCGGCCTCTCGGTCGGCACGTTTCACGCCACCTGTGCACGCATTCTGCGCATCGAGCATGACCACCTGCCGCACCATAACACCAACTTCGTCATCTACGACACCGACGACCAACTCAGACTGATACAGCAAGCAGTGGACGGGCTACAGCTCGATAACCAGAAGATCAAGCCGCGCAGCCTGCTCAACCTCATCTCTGCGGCCAAGAACGAACTGATTACGCCGGAAACGTTCGTCTCGCAGGATTACCTGTCAGAAGTGGCCGCCCGCGTGTATCCACGCTACCGGGATTTGCTGCAAGCGTCGAATGCGATGGACTTTGACGACCTGCTGCTGGAAACCACCACCCTGATGCGCGATAACCCAGACGTGCAGGAGAAATATCAGCGCCGCTACGATTTTGTGCTGGTCGATGAATTTCAAGATACAAACATAGCCCAATACGAACTCGTCAAGCTCTTCGCCGCACCACAGAATAACGTGTTCGTAGTGGGCGACGAGGACCAGAGCATTTACGCCTTCCGGGGTGCGGATTACCGCAACATCATGCGCTTCCGTCAGGATTACCCGCAAGCCGAGGTCGTGCTGCTAGAACAGAATTATCGCTCTACGCAGGTTGTGCTGGATGTCGCCCGTGCTGTTATCAACCGCAACCGCAACCGCACGCCCAAAGCGCTATTTACGGAGCGCACGGACGGCGACCCCATCGAAATCATCGAAGCCTACGACGAAGACAACGAAGCACGCACCATCATGCAAACCATCGAGGATTTACAGGCGCAAGAAGGCTACACGCTGGGCGATATGGCCATTATGTACCGCACCAACGTGCAATCGCGTGCATTAGAAAGCGCCCTGCGCCGTTACAGCATTCCCTATACGCTGGTCGGTGGCGTCGGCTTCTATCAACGCTTAGAGGTGCGTGATCTGCTGTCGTATTTGCGCGTCATCCAGAACGTCAACGATCAGGTCAGCTTTGAACGCGCTACCAGCCGCCCCAAGCGCGGTATCGGCAAAAAGACGCTGACGAATTTCCAGAACTGGGCGCGTGATATAAAGGTGACCCAGGCACAAGCGCTGGATATTCTCGTGCAAGGCAAGGCAAACCCACTATCAGCGCGTGCAGCAAAAGGGCTGGCGGGCTTCGAGTTGCAGCGGCGCAAATGGGAACGCATGGCCCAGCCGGGCAACCTGACGCAACTGCTGGATACGGTGATGAGCGACATCAACTTCTTCCTGTATCTGGATGGTTCCAGCAACAATCGTAACCAACTTATCGAGCGCCAGGAAAACGTCAACGAACTACGCGGCCTGTTGCAACGCGCCGACGAGGACGACATCCCACTCGCTGAGTTTATCGGCGACCAGATGCTCATGACCGACGTACAGACCAACGCCAGCCAGCGCGAACAAGAGCAAGAGCGCGTCACCTTGCTGACCTTGCACGCAGCCAAAGGGCTAGAGTATCCGGTGGTATTCCTGACGGGGCTGGAGGAGGGCTTATTGCCACATCAGCGCTCATTCGATGAAGAAGGCGGCGTCGATGAAGAACGCCGGCTGTTTTATGTGGGCCTGACCCGTGCAAAAGACCGCCTCTACCTGTCCTATGCCTTCCGGCGTAATGTCGGCGGCGGCTCCAGAGAACCGTCCGGCTTCTTATATGATATTCCGCGTGATCTGGTCGCCAGCTACCCCGATGAATTGCTGGTGCGTGTGGATCAGATGCGCTCAAGCGATCAGGGGCTATGGCACAACGACACCAGCGAAAAGCCAACACTCGCCAAGCCGGATTTTAAGCCTGTCCTGAGGAGCAAAACCAGCCAGCAACCGCGCCGCACCAATAGCAAAATCGTGCCCTTCCCCGGCAACGAAAATAAAAACAAAGACAAAGAAACCCGCGAGACCGAGTTTGAACCGGGTCAAATCGTCAAGCATCCCGTGTTTGGCCAGGGTGTGGTCATGAGCAGCAAACTTAGTGAATTCGATGAAGAGGTATCGGTGGCATTCAGAGACCGTCGCTATGGCCGAAAGACCGTCATGGCCAGCGTTGCCAATCTGACCATCGACAAGCAATAGACGCAGGTAACTACTCAGGTACGTGTCCCATTGTCGCCAGACGTTAAAACGTCCGGCTCCGGTACCGACAAGCCTGCTCAAGCAGGCTGTATGTAGCGTGCAATAGCCCCCTTCAGGGGGGTTGGCGCTGCGGAAGCCGCTGGCTTTAGCCAGTGGCGACACACACAGACTGGCCTGAGTAGTTACGACCAAACTTGCACTTAAGCCATGTTTTGGTCTTTCTTGAGCGAACCTGTAATATTTCTGAGTTGATTGGTTCCATCAAAAATAAGACAAAAATCGTCTACTTTAGTAGCTTTTATTAACATCAACCCGTCCTTGCACGTAGAACGGTAATATTTTTTAGTAAGTATCTAGCTGTCGCACTCGCGTCATCATACAATAGCGCCTGTGTGCAAGACGCTACACACTGCCCCCGACATAGTGGTACAATCTTGCACGTTTCACACGATCAACAGATACCGCACAACAGGATACACGCATGAGTAATGGCCCCAACACAGAATGGACGACCATCGTCGGCTTAGAAGTGCACGCCGAAATGCTGACGGAGAGCAAGATGTTTAGCCCCTGCCCGGTGGTGGATAGCGTCGCGGCGCTGCCGAATACGGCGGTTGATCCGCTGTCGCTGGGGCTGCCGGGGACGCTGCCCGTTATCAACAAGCAGGCGATGGAATACGGCATGATGGTCGCGCTGGCGTTGAATTGCGAGATTCCAGCCTTTAACCAGTTTGCACGCAAGAATTATTTCTATCCCGATTTGCCAAAAGGTTATCAGATTAGCCAGTACGACCACCCGTTAGCAGTCAATGGCTATCTGGATATTGAACTGGAAGACGGCAGCAGCAAGCGCATTACGATTCGGCGTGCCCATATGGAGGAGGACACGGGCAAGCTGACGCACGTCAGCGACGGCAGCCTGGTCGATTACAACCGCGCTGGTGTGCCCTTGCTAGAGATCGTCACCGAGCCGGACATCCGCAGCAGCGACGAGGCCGAGCGTTACGCCCGCAAGCTGCGCACGATCTTGCAATACCTGGGCGTAAATCATGGCGATATGTCGAAGGGCATTCTGCGCTTTGAGGCCAACGTCAGCGTGATGCACAGAGACGACGCTGAATTTCGCCAGCGCACCGAGATCAAGAACCTGAACAGCATCCGTAGTATGATGCGTGCTATTGATTACGAGGCCAAACGCCAGATCAAAATTTACGAAAAAGGCGAGACGGTTAAGGCGGCAACATTGGGCTGGGACGAGCAAGCGCTGAAGATTACGGTGCAGCGCTATAAAGAGCGCCCTGACGAATACCGCTACTTTCCAGAGCCAGACCTGCCGATTGTGGAGGTCAGCCGCGAATGGGTGGAGGACGTGCGTGTGCGTCTGCCGGAATTACCAGAGGTAAAGCGGCGGCGCTTCGTGGAGCAACTCGGCCTGACGGAATACGACGCGCTGGTGCTGACGGCTGATAAGCCTGTCGCGATGTTTTACGAGACGGTGCTGGCTAGCGGCGTTGACGCCAAGACTGCCGCGAATTGGTTTACGGGCGAGCTGTTCCGTGTGCTGAATGATAACAAGGTGGATCGTGAGGACATCGGCAGTACCAACATCAGCGCGGAAAACTTCGCGGGCCTGATTAAGCTGGTGGAAAGCGGCAAGATCAACGCCAACACCGCCCGCAAGAACGTGCTGCCGGAGATGTGGCAGACGGGCAAGGATGCACAGACGATTGTGGATGAAAAGGGGCTGGCGCAGATCAGCGACTCTGGTGTGATTGCCGAAATGGTCAGCGAAGCCGTGCAGGAGAACGACGACATGCTGCAACGCTACCTCGCGGGTGAGGATAAGCTGTTCAATGCGCTTTTCGGTAAGACGATGGGCAAGCTACGCGGCAAGGGCGATCCGGGTGTGGTGCGTCAGATTTTGCAGCAACATCTTGACGGTTTGAAAACGGAATGACGACTGATTTCGCACTGGCAATCAGGCTGTTCTGTGCTAGAATTTTAGTTCTAAGTTTCGACAAGCGGATACACGCAAGACGCAATCAATAAGAGGTAGAGACGATGGCAGGTTACGAGCAGACAATCATCATCGGCAATTTGGGTCGTGACCCCGAAAAGCGCTTTACAAAGGACGGCCAGACCGCTGTCACGGGCTTCTCTGTGGCGGTGACGAACCGCTGGAACGACCGCCAGACGGGGCAGCCGCAAGAGAAAACCAACTGGTATAACGTCAGTTGCTGGGGGCGCATGGCCGATACAATGGATGACCTGCGCCAACGCGGTGCGCTGGTCAAGGGCAAGCAGGTGATGGTCACTGGCACAGTGACCGCCCGCGCTTATACAGGCAATGATGGCCAGTTGCGCTCCTCGCTGGAATTACGCGCCCAGAATGTACAATTGCTTGGCAATCGCGCTGATGATATGGGCCGTAGCAGTTCATCCAGCAGCAGCAGTTCCAGCGATTACAGCGGTGGCGATAACTACGATAACGATTTTCCGCCACCGCAGGACGAGAACGACATCCCGTTCTAACCACTATGACCCTGCTGCATTTCACACGGCTTTACACGCTTTTTCTTATCTTGCTGATCGCGCTTGTACTGCCCACCCACGCGCAGGCCGACAGCCCGGATGTCGCACAGGTCGCAGACATCGCATACGGCCAGACGGTGCAGGCGACGATCACCGATCTGGCCTTTTTCGATTGGTGGCGCATCGAGATGACACGCGGCGACGTGATTTTCATCGAGATGGCGGCTTCGGAGGGCCTAGCGCCTGTGTTGGCCGTGCTGGATGAAAACCGCAGCGTGCTGGCGCGTAGCAATGACACCGAACCAACGCCTGCTGATGGGACGGCGAGC
>DAOTTW010000240.1:0-13885 GCA_034437615.1 Anaerolineae bacterium
ACCGGAGCCGGACGTTTTAACGTCTGGCGACTGAAAATGGGACACATAGCTGAGTAGTTACACACTCCCAGGCGCAAATGTGATTTTTATCACTATCGCACCCTGGTCTATGTCATTTTTTCGCCTCGTGATCTGTGCCAGCTTGCAGTATAATCCGCGCCGACTTTGTAATAGTCCCAGCGCATCTCATACAGCTTATGAAACCGCAACAGGCACCTCTAACCTGGCTCTGGCTTGTCCCGCTGCTGCTGCTATCGGGCGCACTCGCTCTGCGGCTGCTCACGGGCGATCTGCTATTCGTCGATGAATACTGGACGCTGCGCTATTCGGGTGGGGGGCGCTTCGGGCCGTATACGCTGTCGGAAATCTGGCATGTGCTGGCCACGCAGGAACCGGGCGGCATGGGCGTGCTGTATCACTGGTTGATTGCAGCCTGGGAGCGCGTTTTTGGGCCGTCGACCTTTAGTTTGCGCTTGTTCTCGTGGATAGCGGGCCTGCTGACAATTGCCTGGGTGTATCGTCTCGGCAAGGATATGCTGTCGGCACGGGCAGGTTTATACGCGGCGGCGATCATAGCGACCTCGGCGTTTTTTGTGGATTATCTGCATGAAGCGCGGGCGTATACGCTGACGGCGCTATTTACGGTGGTGGCTGTCTGGGCCTATTGGCACCTGTGCAACCGTCCGGCAAGTCATCCACGCCGCGTCTATTACATCACGCTGGCGCTGATGCTGGCAGCGCTGGCCTATACGCATTACATCGCGCTGGCTATCGGCGCGGGTCTCGGCTTGCATCACCTGCTGACGTTCAGGCGGCGGCGTGAATGGTGGCTGACGTTGCTGGCGATAGTCGCGGGCGGGCTGCTTTTTTTGCCCTGGATGGGCATTACGCTACAGGTGATCGAAAACGGCGCAAGCGATACGAATCGGCAAAGCGGCTCGATGGCCGCGCAGCAGATTGTGCATGACCTGGGCTATCTGTTCAGCAGCGGTAATTTAGGCTTGTTGCTGGTGGCTTTGGGGTTGGCCTTGCGTGTACGCCGACGGGCGCTAGGGTTGCTGCTGCTGCTGGTCGCGGTGGTGCTTGGCCTGATTATCCTGGTGAACACGCTGATTCCGTTTGTGGTGCATCCACGTTACATGCTGCTGTTGTGGCCCTTGCTGGCGCTGTTGGTGGGTTTTGGCTTCACGATGCTGCGTATGCTGGCTGCTGGTATGGCGCTGTGGTTGCTGGTGGTGTGGATGGCGTTGGGTAGCCTACAAAGCCTGAACCCGGCCTTCATCGAAGCTGTGCATGGCCAGATTTACCGTGCGCCGCGCCCTGCCTTCAACGCCACGCTGGATGTGCTGGACGAGGTCGGCCAACCAGGGGATGCGGCGCTGTTTCATATCATCCCGCCCGGTGATGAACCGTTTAACTATTTCATCCTGGGCTACCACATGGACCATCGGCCCTTTGTGTACGATCAGATCGAGCGTATGAACAGAAGCTTCGCCGGGGGCGATAACGACTATCTGCGAGATGTGCAAACCATACTAGAGGGCGCGGATTTTGCGTTTACGATAGTGATGCCGCATCTGGAGACGACGCAGCGCACCGGGGTTGTGAATTATGTGCTGAATACGCAGTATGACGCCTGTGATGTGCTGCTGGATCGGCCCGACATGCGCATGACGCGCTATGCCCACAGGTCGCTATTTGATGCGGTTGCGCGTTTTGGCGATGGCGGTATTCAGGCCGGGATGTTGCAAGCTTTGCCACAGACGACGCAGGGGCAGCTTGATGTATTGCTGGGCTGGTCGCTGGCGTCGGATGTGCCGCAGGACACCTATAACGTGGCGCTGCACATCTATGATGATGCTGGCGCGCTGGTCGCACAGACAGATTTTTCGCTGCCGGGTGACCGGGATGGTTTCGCTTGTGAGGCGGCGACGGTTGCGCTAGATGATGTGCCGCCGGGTGATTACACGTTTAACTTGCTGGTATACAACTGGCAGACAGGTGAACGCCTGCCACTTACGGATGGCCCTGATAACGCGACAGTACAACAATTAGCACGCCTGACCATCA
The DNA here is from genome assembly GCA_034437615.1 of Anaerolineae bacterium. Taxonomy (GTDB): domain Bacteria; phylum Chloroflexota; class Anaerolineae; order Aggregatilineales; family Phototrophicaceae; genus DAOTTW01. The sequence goes on from DAOTTW010000240.1 coordinate 2,071, forward strand.
GCGACACAGATGGATAAACGACAATAAGACCGCTTCGCCAACGGTGTCAGGTAGCGCCTTAAGAAAACGTGGGTATTCATCCAACAAAGCCGCTGCTACCTAAACGCCGACCTGCTGCGGCATTCCGTCCTTAATCTGGTTCAGCACATCCAGCAAGCGCAAACGCCACAGGTTATCAGCGTCCATGCGCAGTTCTACCGCTGTGCGCGATACCTCCACGTCGTCGTTGTCGCTGCCGTTGAGACGCCACTGCATGACTTTGCGGTCCACAGCCGCCAACCAGGGCAGCTTAACCAGGATGTGCTGACGCGGTTTAATCACCGAGACAGCGTTAACCGCCGTCGCCAGCAGCTTGACCTCAATCTGATAGAGCAAGCCCTCTACGGCCTCCGGCAAGACACCGAAACGGTCCTGCAATTCGTCGCGTAGCGTGGCGATGTCATCCGTGTTTTGCAGGCTGCCGATACGCCGATAGAGTTGCAGGCGCAGCGCCATTTCCGGTATCCAATCGTTCGGGATGTAAGCAGCCAGCGGCAGGTCGATCACGAGGCGCTCTTGCTCGTAGGTCGGCACGCTGGCGGTTTGCGGCTCGCCCTTTTGGTCGCGGATGGCTTGTTGTAGCAGTTGCGTATACAGGTGCAGCCCGACTGTTGCGACGTGGCCGGTTTGCTTCATACTCAGGATGTCGCCTGCACCGCGCAGCTCCATATCCCGCATCGCAATCTGAAAGCCTGCGCCGAGTTCGGTGTGTTCGGCCAGCGTTTCTAAGCGGACTTTTGCTTCTTCGGTCAGCTTGCCGCCAGGATGAAAGAAATAGGCATAGGCTTGCTGTGCGCTGCGGCCCACGCGCCCGCGTATCTGATACAACTGCGACATGCCAAACCAATCAGCGCGGTCTACGATCAGCGTGTTGACGTTGGGCATATCAATGCCGTTTTCGATGATGGATGTGGCCAGCAGGATGTCGTATGCGCCTTTGCCAAAATCCGAGATGACGGCCTCAAGCTGCTTACCTGTCATTTTGCCATGCCCCACCACCGTTGACGCTTCCGGCACGATTTGCTCGATGCGGTCTTGCAACTGGTAGATGCTTTTCACGCGGTTGTGGATGACAAAGACCTGCCCGCCGCGATCCATCTCGCGTAATACAGCCTGCCGGATGAGTTTTTCGTCAAGTGGCCCTACATGCGTAATCACAGGCAAGCGTTCTTCCGGCGGCGTCTGGATCATGCTAATGTCCCGCACACCCGTCAGGCTCATGTACAGCGTGCGCGGGATGGGCGTCGCGGTCAGCGTGAGAATATCCACCTGAGCACGCAGACTTTTGAAATGCTCTTTATGCTTGACGCCGAAGCGCTGCTCCTCGTCCACGATAATCAGGCCCAGGTCTTGCAGCCGAATATCCTTCGAGAGCAGCCGATGCGTGCCGATGATGATGTCAACCTGGCCCCGTGACAGCTCATCCACGATTTTGTTTTGTTCGGCCTTGCCCCGGAAGCGCGACAGCATCTCGACCTTAATCGGGAACGGCTCCATACGGCGGCTGAACGTCTCGTAGTGTTGGCTTGCCAGCACGGTTGTCGGGACGAGCACAGCTACTTGCTTGCCATCCATAACGGCTTTAAAGGCCGCCCGCAGCGCGACCTCTGTTTTGCCAAAGCCGACATCACCGCATACTAGCCGATCCATCGGCATACTGCTTTGCATATCGCGCTTGATCTCTTTCAGCACGTTAAGCTGATCCTCGGTCTCGACGTAGGGGAACGACGCTTCCAGTTCGCGTTGCCAGGGCGTGTCGTCGTTGAAGGTGTGGCCGTGCGTCTTGGCGCGTCGTGCATAGATTTGCAGCAGTTCCTTCGCCTCGTCCTCGGCGGCTTTCCTGGCTTTCTGACGTGCTTTGGTCCATTCGGCGGGCTTATCCAGCTTGCTCAGCGACGGCGGCGATTCGTCCGGCCCCACATAGCGCGTCAGGCGGTCCGCTTGATGAATGGGCACGAACAGCATCCCCCGGTCGGCGTATTCTACAACCAGATATTCGCGCTCGTTGCCTTCGACGGTACGCGCCCGTAAGCCCTGAAATTGGCCGATGCCGTAATCCACATGTACGACATAATCGCCCGCCTTCCAGTCGGTATAATCGCTTTCCGGCAGCTTATTGGCGCGTTTGCTGGTGGCTTTGCGGCGGCGCGGCTCCGGTCGTGACCAGTTGAATAGCTCGGCATCCGTGACCAGCGTCAGCGCGTCCCCACAGCCATCGCTGAGCGTCCAACCTTCGGAGAGCACGCCGGGCACAAAGACCAGCCCAGCAGCGTCGGATAAATCGTGGATGTCCTGCAATTTCGGGATTGCAGCAGAAGCGTCTTGCTCATACCACAATTCTGCAAGCCGCTCGATCTGTTGTGTGACGATCACGATGCGTTCACCCGCTTTGCGGCGCTCACGCAAGCGGTTCAGCGCGGTTTTAAGCTGGCCGCCGAAGCGCTCACCGGGCGCAAACAGCTTATTATGTGCTGCACCTGTGCCGTTCGTGCTGCTGTCTGCATCTGTATCGTTTGCTGTGCCCGTCGATGTAATACGCAGTGCTGGCCGTGTGCTTAATTCCTGCTCTAGCGTCTGCCAATCGGCGTAGGGTGCGGGATGATTCGGGCTGATCTGCTTAGTGCGGATGTTGTTTTCGCGGTTGTGCTCAGCCTCTTGCATCAAATTGAGCACGGTCTCGCGCAGGTCGTCGGCGTCCTCCACGATCACCAGCGCATTTTCCGGCAGATAATCCAGCAGCGTCACCGTCTCGTTGATGGCGTAGGGCAAGTAATGCTCTAAATGCTGAAAAGCCTGCCCTTCGCGCAGTGCATCAGCGTCCTGCGTGGCGCTTATCACGGTGCCGTTGCCGCTAGCCAGCCCATTGAACCAATTGGCCAGCGCATCGGCGGCTTGTGGCATGGTTGCGGGCAGCGCCTCGCGTGCGGGTGGGATGGTGACAGACTCTATCTTGTGGGCGGTACGCTGTGAGGAGGGGTCGAAGCTGCGCAGCGTTTCAATCTCATCGTCGAAGAAGTCAATGCGCGTCGGCAGCTTCGCCGCTAGCGGGTAAATATCCAGGATGCCACCACGACGGCTAAACGTGCCCGGTTCAATCACCATCGTCACCGGCTCATAGCCCATCGCCAGCCACGCTTGCGAGAGCTTCAGCGGGTCGTGGCATTCACCGACGCTTAACGTGCTCAGATGGGCCTGAAACGTGTCTGGTGGCAGCGTGCGTTGCATCAGCGCCCGCGCCGACGAGATAATCAGCGGTTGCGGGGTGTCGGGCTGCTTGCTTTGCAGGGCGTACAGCGTCTCTATGCGTGCCTGAATGCTGGCACGCTCCCAGGGCAGGCGGTCATAAAACATGGGTGTCGGCTCTGCATAGCGGTAGATGCGGCTGACATCACCAAGCCACACCGGAAGCTGCTCTGCGATGTTGTGGGCGCGTTTGCCGCGTGCCGTTAGATACAGCAGGGGGCCGCGCCAGTCCTGCGCCAACGCCGCCAGAAAGTAAGCGCGGGCCGAGCGCACGATATGGGCATCGCCTGCTGTGGGTGTGGCAGATTGCAAGCGCGATAGCAAATCCTGATACGCGGAGAACTCGCGCACAAGTTGCGTTAATCCGATTAGCTGCATGGGATTCCTATAGGAGATGCAATGAGACAGAAAAGATAGCGATTGACTGCAACAGACTACTATAAACGAATAGACCCGCTAAGCGGAGTGTGGGTTGCTCTCCGCGCCTGGGTTGCTTTTTGCGGCCTTGTTTTTGGCTGCTTTGCGCAGGGGCAGCACGTCGGCCAGGCTTACATTCTCGTCGGCCCAGCTATCATCAAGCCAGTTATTCAGGCGCTCAAGCTGGTCGGCGATGCGCTCCATCGCGGGGTCGGCTGTGCGGCCTGTATAGCGTATCGGGCTGATACTGCGCCGATAGTCGATCAGTTGGCGGTCGAAGAAGCGGTTGCTGCCCGTATCGCCATATTCAAGCGTGATGTGGATGGGCGCTTTGCCGAAGAGCGCTTCGCGGTTTTCATAGCGACCCAGGCTGACGCGAAACGGCATATGCGGGTCAATCAGCGGCACACGCAACGGGAAGAAATCCATACGCGCAAAGGCTTCTGGCACCGGGTCCAATGAGACGATCACATCCAGCGCTGGAAAATCCAGCACCGCGACCACGACCAGCTCCAACAGGCCATCGCCTGCGTCCTGTTCACGGATCAGACCACGCAGCATAGGCCGCCGCAAGCCCCGCCTGGAACGGATCGCCTCGACCAGATAGTGATTCGCCGGGTTTGAGTGTGCACCAGCACGCACATAATAGCGATGATCCGGGGCCATATGCGGCAGATTGTGGCTTTCACCGAAGGCGACAACCAGCACCACATGGCCGGGTTCTATCGGTGAAGCGGGGTGCGTCGGGCTGACGGTTTTGACGGAGTATGGCCCCACTGGGACGACCTGATTCAGCGATTGGTCCACCCAATCACCGAGCTTCTGCCGCCCCATTGTCGCTGGCAAACCGCCGTCAATCTGGCCGTTATCATCTACCCCGGCGATGAGGATGCCGCCGCCCGTATTCCAGAAAGCCGACGCCGCACGGCAGAGCTTGTGCTTGAGTTCGTTGCGGTATTGCTGGCCTTCGCGTAGGCGGCTGGATTTATACTCGTAATCGTCTGTTTCCCGCGTCGGGAGTTCGGTTAGATCGTCCTCTGTCCAATCCCGGATCGCGGTATGGTCATCGCGTGACATGGTTAGCGCCAGTCGATGTCTGCCACACCCAGCGGTGGGGTCAGTGGGCGGACGTTGTAGCCATCGCGATCCATGAGATACAGCACAAAATCCGTATAGGGGTCTTGCCCCGGTGATGCGAAAGCGATGTACTGTCCATCCGGTGACCAAACCGGGTCGTAGGCATCATAACCCGCAGCAGCTAATTGACGCACATCAGAGCCATCGGCGTTCATAACGTAAATGCGCCCATCTGCTGCATAAACCATCTCGTGGCCATCCGGTGACCAATGCGGCGACTGCTCGTTGACGGCGTTATCGGTCAGGCGTTGTAGGCCCGTGCCATCTGCATTGATCGTGTATAGCTCGTCGCCATCCGCTGTGGTGCTGCCACGCACGAAAACAATTTGCTGGCTATCCGGCGACCAATCCGGGGCTGTGTCGATGTCGCTTTGCGTCAGGTAACGCATATCATCGCGCAGGATTTCGCCCGTGTCCGCAGGCGCAACGGCCAGGCCACTTGAGGTCTGCATCGCCAACCGCTGCCCATCCGGTGACCAATCTGCGGCCAGCATCAGCCGCTCCACCGATGCCAGATAGATCAAGATGGAGCTATCGCGGTTGAGCTTGAACAGGTTGATGCTGCCATCCAGCGCCTGACGGCTGAACACCAGTTCGTCGCCATCTGGCGCATAAGACGGGTCGTATTTCAGGCGCAGGTCGTGCGTCATACGGCAGAGGTTGTCGCCGTTGTCATCCACACGCAACAACTCCATGCCGCTCGACGGACCCGCCCGAAAGACAAGGGTAGCGGCTGTGTTTGGGCGTCGGCTGGCGCAGGATGGGATGCCCGCAAAGTATTCGTGTGCCGCGTGCAGGGCGGTCTGTGTGGCGCGTGTGCTGTACGAAAACGTCGCTCGTTCCGCTATTGGCGGTGGCGAGAAGGCACCACGCATGATGATCGTCGAGAAAGCACAGATAGCAACAAACGAAAACAGCGTGGTGAAAAGGGTTGAGCGCGGCACGCGGAACAACTTACGGGGTGTTGCGCGCAAGGGTGCGGGTGGTGGCAACTGCTCCGCAATGTAATCGGGCAGTTCGCCATCTGGCCCCAGTTCAAAGTTCGGCTTCGTCATGCTGATTTTTCCATAGCAAAAGCATTACCGTGTTGGTCTGCAATATGGGTTATCGCCGTCTGGACGGGGTTATTTGCGGTTTGTCATGATCCATTATGGCACATATTTAGCGTTTAAACAACACGATAGGGTCCGTCACTGTGCGCCCAATGGCCGCCCAACGCGCATTTGCGTCTGTGCTGGCACGCACTTCAAGGTGCAGGTGTGGCCCGGTGGAGCGCCCGCTGTTGCCGGATAGGGCGAAGCGCTGGTTTGGCTCCAGGCGTTCGTTGATGTTGGCGTGGCGCTCTTGCAAATGGGCGTACATTACGAAGGCGTGGGCCTCACCTAGCCCTTTCTGCGCGAAATAGCGCTGTGTGGATGCGGGCAGGTCTTGATGATCGTAGCGCACGATGATGAAATGCCCATAGCCGAAGCCCCAACCGGCATCACTGAAAACGCTAGGATCGTTGACGCTCACGCTTGCGCCCTGTGGCCCACACTTTATGCAATTAAACGACTGCACGACGGTGCCGCCCTTTGGCCCTGCATGGACAGGCGTCCCGATAGGCGCTTCGTGGTCCCAGCCGTTATGCTCTGCAAATTCGTCTGTATTCAGGCCGTTCTGCCCTTCGATGCCATCTGCATCATTGAAGCCGCGTACCCATGAGCGCTTGCCCATTGGCATCGGGTGTGGGTAGAGGTCTTCGGGCAGGTTAAATTGAGCGGTATCGCCACGATAGGTCACAAAATCCTCGCGTACATAAGCTGTCTGGCCGCTGTTGTTGCGGATATTCAGCCAGCGGTAGCGCCGTGCGGCTTCGCGTGGCTCGATGCCGATAATGCGCAACTGTTCTTGATATTCAACGCGGAAGCCCCGGTCAAAGCTGGTGCTTGCTCCCTGGCGCGTGCCGAGTCCGGCTGCATACACCAGAATTGCTGTCGGTGGCTGTTGCGGTTCTGGCTCCGGTTCTGGTTCGCGATCAATGGGCGGCGGTGGGCCTGTGGGCGGCTGTTCGGGTTCTGGGTCTGCTATGCGGTCATCCTCTATGGGGTTGGTCGTCCTGCCGCCATCGAATAGTTTGCCTGGGTCGGGCTGTGGCTGCGTTTGTGCATTGCGGCGCAACAGAAATGCGTGCTGCATCTCGTTTACGATACCGTAGCCGAAGCCCGTCAGGTCGCCTTGTAAACCGACGACATGGCCACGAATCCAGCCTTCGCGCCCATCGCTGAATTGCAGCTTAAACCAGTTGTAAGGGCGGCTGGGGTCGGCCTGATTCGGTGTGTTTTTCGCATCAACCTGCACATCCAACAGTGCTTGCGCTACGGTGCCTTTTTCGACCCTGAAAAGCGCATCAAAGTTCGTGCCTGGTCCCTGCCGCACGGGGAAACGCTTGATTGGGCTGGGGTAAGCCAGGCCAAGTATTTTTATAGTTGCCATAAGAGTTTGCTCCGCATGGATGATCTATGATTTCAACTGTAGGCGTGTAGGCGAAAAATGCAATCCTGCACGTTTTTATGGATAAACAAAAACGAACCTATATCATTGTAGGGGCTTAGCGTGCTAAGCCCTGGGCGCAACGCATTGCGCCCCTACGGATACGTTTTGACATCTCCATTAGGACGCCTAGCCCCAACGCACCGTGATGGCGCTCCATGTGTAGCCGGTGCCCGCACCTGCCAGCACGATCACATCACCCGGCTTGATTTTACCGGCCTGCAAGCCCAATTGCAGCGCCAGCACTTGATCGACGCTCTGCACGTGCCCATGATTTTCCAGGTACACCGATTGCTCCGGCGTCAGGCCGACCTGGGCCAAAATCTGCTCATAGAACGAGCGCTTCATGTGTGTGATGCCCATAAAGGCGACGTCACCCAGCGTATAGCCGCTTTTCTCGACGGATTCGCTAATCACGCGCTTGAAATTCGGCAGCGAATTCTCACCCAGGCGTTGCGCCATGTACTCGCTGTTGATGACATCCAAGCGCCCGTACAGATCACCGTTCACGCGCTGCCCGTCGCCAATGGCCGCCTCTTCGCGGGTCAAGATCACGGTTTCGGATAGCGTGCCGTCGGTGATGGCCGCAGAGCCAAGCACGAGGTTTTCGCTTGCGCCGCGCTTAAGCAGCATGGCACCACCACCAGCCCCGAAGTTGAACATGAAGCGGGCGCGCTGGTTCCCCAGGTGGATCAGGTCGTTTTCACGGCTACCAGCGGCCAGCAGCACATAATCCAGGCTTGGATCAGCCAGCATCATGCTGCGTGCGATGTTCATGGCAATCGGCGCACCCGCGCATAAGGCATACATCTCGAAGCCAAAGCCATTGACCGCGCCGACAAGCTCCTGAATTTTCCCGGCGGCGTTCCACACCAGATGATCTTTGTATTCGCTGCCATGCGAGACGACCATTTTCACCTGCTCCGGCGCGATGCCCGCCATTGCAAGCGCCTGTTTGCCTGCTTCGGCGGCCATGTGCGTTACAGTGTCGGCGTCTGTGGCCACGTGCCGCTGCATGATGCCCATTTTCTGTTGCAGCACTTCTAGCGGAATGCCTGTCTTATCGACCAGCGCTTCAGCCGTTTCGATCTGCTGTGGGAAATACGTGCCGAACCCGACGATCCCGACCTGGATTTGTTCTGACATCAGCCCCCAACTTTCTGTCTAAAATGAACACATAGCTTATCGTATCTCATGGCGGCTGACGCCGCCCCGGATATAGCGACAATCCGTTTAAGCGCGGCGCACCCCTTGCAATGTCACCCGCTCCAACGTCAAGCCAGCAGCCTCGAAGAGCCGCCGTAAATCGACCTCGATTAGCGCGGCAACCTCGCGTCGGCGGCCATCCATAATATCAGCGGCGTTGTAGCCACTCACAATCTGCTGCACCACATCACGCACCGTTGGCTTGACGAAAGCCACCCGCACATCGTCGCCCTGCATGGTGTACGCACGGTGCACAGCCACAATAGCCTGCGCATCGAAGCTGAACACCACACTGAGGTCAATGGACAGTTCGGTGCCATCCCCGGCGCTGACCTGCAAGGGTGCTGCGCCCAATTCCGGCATCGTGTCGCGGTTCAATTCGGAGAAGGTGTAATTCTGTGCGAAGGTCGGGTAATAGGTCACGCGCTGCAAGGTGGCGCGGACGGTGTGCGTCCCCGGCAGTAGCGGTGCGGCGACAATTTCGCCTGTTTCGGTATTCTCTACGACGGCGACTTCATCCGTGCGCACTTCGACCTGCTGCGGGATTCCGCTACAGGCCGCGACGGTGAGGGCAGCGCCAAAAAGTAGGGCAAGCATTAGCATACGCGACGCCAATCGACGCATAAACGACTCCTGTGTTTATCGACAAATCTGCTACGATCATAGCACAATCACGCCAGAGAATCGCCTGATGTTTGAACCCACCATCACCATATTCGGCCAACGATTCGCCACCTATAGTCTTGTGCTATCGCTCGCAGTGCTGCTTAGCCTGATACGCGCCCTGTGGTATACCCCCGCAAGCCAACGCGCCGCCCTGACCGATGTCGCGCTGCTGGCGCTGCTCGGTGGGCTGGTCGGTGCTCGTGCCTCGCACGTCGTCGCACACTGGGATCATTTCCGTGTTGTGCCCGCCGAGATTTTGCAGCTACAGGCAGGCGGCCTGGATTGGCATGGTGCGCTGATCGGGGCCTGGTTGATGGGCACGCTTGCGGCACGCTATCGCAAGCTAAACAGCGCACTATTGCACGTACACGCTGCCTGGACCTTACCCATTCTAGCATTAGCGGGCTGGTGGGGTTGTTGGGCGGCAGCTTGCGCCTATGGTCGTGAGGTCGCCACATTAGCCGATTATCCAGCGTGGCTGGTCTGGGAAGGCCGCGATATTTTCGGCATTATCGCGCCGCGCTTTCACACGCAGCTTGTGGGCATCTTGGCCGCGATTGGGCTGCTGCTGCTGGCGTGGTGGCTGGCACGCCACACCAGTAGTAGGCGCAGGCGCTGGTGGTGGCTACTGCTGGTCTGGTCGCTGGTGATGTTCGCGCTTGGCTTTTTACGTGCAGATAGTATCGTCGTGCTTCACAGCTTACGCATGGATCAGGTGTATGACCTGATTGTGGCTGTTTCTGCCATCATCGGGTTATTGTGGCTGCGTCGAAATAACGCCGCTCCACATGGTATCCCTTGACAAGCCACGTCCACCCGCTTATTATCTCCTTTCCACTCGCTTTGAATCCAACGGGCCTGTAGCTCAGCTGGGAGAGCGCTACAATCGCACTGTAGAGGTCAGGAGTTCGAATCTCCTCAGGTCCATTTGACTATCCCTACCGTTTTGTAACATCTCGCCAAGCTCCTCAGATAGCATCCCAGCGCGGATTATCAGGTATTGGTCAGCCCAGGGTTGCAACCTAAAGTCCACAATTTAGTTTGTATCCAGGTCGAATAATATATAATCGAAGATGGCACGCACCAACCCGCGTTTGTCTTCGGCGGTGCCTTCATACCAGACCTACTTCAGATTTGTCAGCGTGCCCAGCACCGTCATCAGTTCCAATAGAACCTCTTGCGTTTTCGCAGAGCGAGATTCCCAGTGCATGATTTCCTGTTCGTTGACCTTGCGAATGTGTAGATACTCGGATTCCGATATGTCTCCTTCAACAAATAGAAACCGTGCGCGATCCATGCGATGCCGACATTTTGCGATGGCTTCGGCTTTTTGCTCCTCTAAATCCGCTTCATCGGGCTGCTGATTCATGGTGATGTCTTCGAGCATAACCCGTTGCATCAGATCAAGATATTCCGGTTTGATGATGAGATGATCGAGAATGCGTTCAAACTCGGCGTTGAGTACCGACTCCATGACAGAGCGCTTCTTCGATGCACATTTCATGCCCGTGCTGTGGCGATACCTACGGACCCCTGCTGAGGTTGTGTAGCCCTGTAGGGTTGCAGAGCGAAGCTGCTGCTCATCCTCAGCCATTGCGCACTTATCGCAGCGTACAACCACCGACAGCGGATAAGCGACCTTCGGCTTATCTTTGTTCATCCTGCGCGGCTTGTTCGTGCGATCATGCCGAATTTCTGCGACACGGCGCACGAGATCGACGGGCATCACGGCTTTTTCTGGATCAAGAAAGATTTCCGAAGGATCATCTTCGTCATAGGCAGGTCGGTTACGTGCCCGTGTAGACTGACTTGCACCGCCGTACTCGCGCCAATTCGCCATGATCCGGCGTACATCGTCGCGTTCAAAGGCACGCGGTTCACCTTTGACGTTCTTGTAACACCAACCTTCGTCGTCCAGTTGGTAGGCAACGCGCACGATCCCCACGTCCCCCTGTGCGTAAATCTCGATAGCGCGTTTCGCTGCTTCGTAGTAGCTGCGCCAGATCGCACCCTCGGTCGGTGATGCGTCTTGTGTGCCCTTCTGGAAGGTGCCATCGGGCAGCAACCATGCGCCCCCATCGGATGGTTCTAGCAGACCATCTTTGTTGCGTTTCGTTCCAAACGGGACGCGACCGACGAACTTACCCTGTTGCCTGCGATGTCGAATGCTGTCACGCGCTTTGGCTGATACATCCTCGGCATAGTATTCATCAAACAACGCGCCAATCTGCACCAGCAGGCGCTCCTGCATTGTGGACGTGTCGATTTGCTCTTTGCCAGGTGCAGCCAGTGTCAACGCAACGCCATGTGTATTCAGTTGTTCGATTAAGTCACCGATACGCCAGCCTTTGCGATGCAAACGCGATAGGTCATTCGCCACCACCGCGACGACATCAGCATCGTCAAGGCGTTTCTTCAGTGCCAGCCACCCAGGACGATTCTTGACTGTGCGGCCCGACTTGTGACCGCCTGTGTCTTCGTACCACTCCGGCGTCCAGCCTTTGCGCTCGCATAGTGCCTGGATATTTGAACGTTGGCGTTCGGGACTGTTGGTGTCGTTGTCGTCCTTCGTCAC
>DAOTTW010000241.1:0-8171 GCA_034437615.1 Anaerolineae bacterium
AGATTTGTCGTCGTCTTCGGTAGCGGACGCAGCAAGCCGCGTCCCTACACAGCCGTTTTGGACCGTAGGGACGCCATTCTTGGCGTCCGGGGCGGCGTCAGCCGCCATAAAATACGGTCAAACGTCAAATACCTACCCCTGAAAACTCATTCCCCCTCTCCCTTCATGCCCAGACATGCCCAGACATGCCCAGACATGCCCAGACATGCCCAGACAACAATGGAGAGGGGGAGGTAAGCTGTTAAAAGCCCCTCTCCCAGTGCCAAAGGCACGTTCGGGAGAGGGGTTTGGGGTGAGGGCTGAGTAGTTACCGCTGTGTGGGCTTGCCGATAATCCCTGCAAACAGCAGCAGCAGACCACCCAGCGCCAACAGCGCAGCCAACGGCAGACGCCAAACCGGGGTTTCGCCCGTTGCAGGCAATGAAGCCACGACAATCGCGTGGTTCTCGCTGCTGTGCAGGCTTTCCGCTGGTGTTGCATCATCATCTAGCGCTGCGATGTCATCCGGCGTATACAGGTCGGCCTGCACGCGCAGCACATTGGCATCAAAGACGGTTGTTAAGCGCGTGCGGATAGCCAGCGTGGGCGCGGTGTCGTCGGGCCAGCTATCCAGCGTCCAGCGCACCACATTATTGGGCCGCAGGACACGTGTCTCGCCGTGTGAGGGGTTTAAACCCAGCAGCAGCACGCCCGGCGGGAAGGCGACTTCGGCCACATAGCCGGCCTGCGTCTGCACGGCATCCAGGCGCACCGTCCAGTAGAACCAGTCGTCGGGCGTGCCGAAGGGGGTTTTGGGCGTGATGCTCACGGAGGTGGCGTCCTGTGCGCTGTTCGTATTAACCAGCAGCAGCGCTATCAACAGCAAGAGGCCGCCGCGCAGCATTAGCTGTATTGGGTTTCGAGACATGGTGTTATGCGTCAAGTCGTTGCATTTTTCCCCGGATAAAAGCGGCATCAATATAGCACTTTTACGCGGGAATGCTACAGTGTTTTGCTAGTTGCGTTGTGAATGGAATGGGGGCTATGACAGGCTGCAGGGACGCCATTCTTGGCGTCCGGGGCTGGCGGGCACGCCTCAGCACGTCCCTGCGAACGATACCTTGTAGGGACGCCATTCTTGGCGTCCGGGGCGGCGCAGCCGCATTGTAGGCTTATTCCGTGCTGCACTAGTCGCCAGCGGGTGTGGCTTCTTCGCTGGTCTCTGCTGCGGCTTTGTCTAGCGGTTGCAGCGTTTCCTCGTTCTCTTCCAGCCAGTGAATCGCGCTCATCGCTGCGGATGTGCCCTGGCCCACCGATGTCGCGACCTGACGCCATAACTCATCCGCGATTTCGCCAGCCGCAAACACACCGTTGATGTTCGTGCGGTGACGCTCGTCGATAATCAGGTAGCCGTTATCGTTCATGGCCAGTTGATCGCCAAAGACCTTGCTATTCGGGATGTGGCCGATAAAGATGAACACGCCTTCAGTCGGCGTGGTGCTTTCCTCGCCCGTCTGCGTGTCCTTCAGGCGCACAGCGTTTACAATGCCGTTGTCGTCCGCCATGATTTCCGTTACGGCGCTGTTCCACGTGAAGCTGATCTTCTCGTTGTTGAAGGCCCGCTTCTGCAATTGTGGGCCTGCACGCAGTTCGTCGCGGCGGTGGATGATGTTCACCGAGTTGGCGAAGCGCGTCAGAAAAGTGGCCTCTTCCAGTGCGGAATCGCCGCCACCGACGACCACAATATCCTTACCCCGAAAGAAGAAGCCGTCGCAAGTGCCGCAATAGCTGACGCCACCGCCGATGTATTCAGCCTCACCGGGCACGCCCAGCTTTCGTGGGTCTGCGCCGATAGTCACGATGACCGTATCAGCCTGATAGGTGGCCTGGTAGGTGTTGACGGTGAAGGGCGATCCCTGCGCAAAATCAACCGAATCCACCATATCGAAGACGAATTCCGCGCCGAATTCCTCAGCGTGTTCCTTCATGCGCTCGACCAATTCCGGCCCGCTCAGGCCACCAGGGAAGCCGGGGTAATTCTCGATTTCGTGTGTGATGCCCGCCTGACCGCCAAGCTGGTTGCCGACGATGATAACCGGGTTTAGCTGGGCGCGTGCGGTATACAGCGCTGCCGCCAGACCTGCGGGGCCGCTGCCGATGATGACCACGCGCTCCTTGCGCACGTCGTTCTTTTTGCCTTTGTCGCTGTTGCTGTTCAGGTTGATGTTCAGCATGGTGCATTGCCTCGTAGATGATTGTCGTTATGCTCTATAGTCGTTGTCAGGTGCGCGCTTCTTACGATGAATGACCTTTGGGCTATTTATGTGCTGTCGGCTCGGCCACACTTGCATCGTCTTGCATTTCGGCCTTCAGCACCGCCACCAGCGCCATGAATTCCTCACGACAGTCACCCCAATAACGCATGTGCTGCTGCAATTCCGGCATCACATCGCTCAAATCGGCACCTTGCGCGACCTGTTCTGCCAGCGCTGCCATATGCTCGCAATGGTCGTTGCAATCCATATCAATGATAGCTTGGTTGGCGGGTGCGTTCGCCACAAAATCCATCAGCGCTTCCAGTTGTTGGACTCGGTCTTGTTTATCCTGTGACATTGCTCGCTCGTGCTCCGTAATACTTCGCCTGCGGTATCGTGTCTGTTGATTGCCTGCCATCAACATATTTTACAGCACCTTGCGGATGCTGCTTGCATTGTGCAGCGCTGCTTGCATTGCTTGTGTTCTATGTGTTACGGACGCACGCCAGGCTCAGACCTTACTCAGTTTATTTGTGGGGTCGCCTCCAGTGCCAGATCATGTAAACGCGCTACGGCCACATCCAAATCGGCCTCGTCGATGACGAACGAAATGCTACACTCTGACGACCCCTGCGCAATCGCCAGCACATTCACGCCATGATCGCCCATCACCGTGAAGATACGGCCCGCCACGCCCGGTTGATGGCGCATCCCAGCCCCCACAGCCGTCACAATCACCACCTCGGAGAGCACATCAACGCCGTCCACGTCCTGATAGCCGATTTCCGCCGCCAGTTCACTTTCAACAGCGTCTTTTACGGCCTGTGCGCGGTCATCCGTCACCGTAAAGCAGAAGCTCTGCTCCGATGAGGATTGCGAAATCATCAGGATATTGGCCCCGGCCTGTGCGCTGGCCAGAAATGTGCGCCCTGCGATGCCGGGCACACCCAGCATCCCCTTACCGGCGATGGTCAACATGCTGACGCTGCGCACGCACGTAACCGCCTTCAGCACCGTAGCGCTGTGTTCTTGCTCTGCGCCGATGAGCGTGCCGGGGTGTTGCACGTTGAACGTATTGCGCACGCGCATGGCGATGCCGCGCTGAATGATGGGCTGGACGGTCTTGGGGTGCAGGACTTTCGCGCCGTAGTAGGCCATCTCGCCCACTTCGCTATAGGATACATACGGCAACACCCGTGCACGCCTGTCAAGGCGCGGGTCCGTCGTCATCACGCCGTCCACATCCGTCCAGATAATCAGTTCGTCGCTATCGGTATAAGCCGCGAAAATCGCCGCGCTGAAGTCGCTGCCGCCGCGCCCCAACGTCGTGATGCTGCCATCGGGTGCAGCGCCGATGAAGCCCGTAATCACAGGTGTGATGCCTGCGTGAATATCCGGCAGCAAGCCCTCACGGATGCGCTTCTCGGTTTCTGGCCAGAGCGGTTCGGCGTTCTGATAATTGTCGTTGGTGAGGATGAAATCGCTGCCTGTATACGCTTCAGCCAGCACGCCACGCTGCGCCAGCACAGCGGCGATCAGGCGGCTGCTGAGCCGCTCACCAAAAGATACCAGCGCGTCCTTGATGCGCGGTGTGGCTTCGCCCAGGATGTTAATCGCGTCGCATAGTTGCAATTGCTGGTCCATCAATTCGTGGATGCTCTCTATGATGGCGTCACGCTCTGTAGATGCCTCCATCAGCAGATTCACAGTATCGACATGTCGATTACGGATGCTGCGCGAGAGCGAGCTATATTCCCATTTATCGCCACCGACGGCTGCCCTGATGCACGCCAGCAGGCTATTCGTGACGCCAGACATGGCCGAGACGACGACCACCACACGCTGACCCGCGTCGATGGTTTCGGTGATGATGGCTGCGACTTGCTGGATGGCTTCGGGTGTGCCGACGGACGTGCCGCCGAATTTCATGGTGAGCGTTTTCATTTGGTCCTGCCTGCCTCTCTGATTGTGTAACACGCGACGTGCGTAAATAAAAAAAGCGCGTGGAGGTTTGCTCCACGCGCCAGTGAACTCGTTACGAAATTGCTTGGCTCAGGGTAAGCGGAAACCACCGGGCTGTACTATGTAGCCGGTCATCATCGTGATAGTCATGATGGTCGTAGTGCCGCTGGTGGTGGTTGTGACGGTCAGCATGTGCGTTATTCCGTGTGTTGCTCAGCCCGATTGACTGCGATTTCGTTGCTTGCTTGTGCTTTTCTTGTACTTGTCGTAACAATAGCCGCATATCTTGATGCTGTCAACAGGGCAAAACGCGCAAAAGCGCTGGTCATTGTGTACAACACACAGGTTGCGTTGTGCCACCTGTCGCATACTGCCTTTTCTCTGGTAGCATGTGCTGGTCATGGACGACACGAAATCATTACAGCAACGTAGCACATTTAACCGCTTACCATTGCGATTCACGTTACGGAATCCACAAAACACTCCCAACAGAAAGACGAGGTACAACCTATGAAAGCAATTATCCTCGCGGCTGGCCAGGGCACACGCCTACGCCCCGTTACCCTGACGATGCCTAAGCCGCTCGTGCCAGTGGCGAATAAATGGCTGATTAACTACGCCATTGACGTGCTCAAGGCCGGGGACCAGACCGAAATCGGCATCATCGTCAACAGCATGGATTCGCCCATCGTGAGCGTGCTCGGTGATGGCAAAGATCAGGGTGTCGCAATTTCCTACATCATCCAGGAAGAACAGCTTGGCCTCGCGCACGCCATTGGCCTCGCCCGTGCTTTCGTCGGGGATGAGCCGTTCAGCGTGTTCCTGGGTGATAATATCTTTCAGGACAAGATGCAGGATTTGCTGGTGAACTTCGCACAGTCCAGCGCCGAGGCCACAGTCGTGCTCGGTGAAGTGCCGGACCCGACGCGCTTCGGCATCGCGGAAATCGAAGGGGAGCGCATTCAGCGTGTGGTCGAAAAGCCCAAAGACCCGCCCTCAAACCTGGCGATTGCAGGGGTGTATCTCTTCCGGCCCAGCATCTTCCAGGCCATCGACCAGATCAAACCATCATGGCGCAACGAATACGAGATCACCGACGCGATCCAGGTCTTGATTAGCCAGGGTAAGCGGGTCGCGCCCTATGCACTGAAAGGCTGGTGGATCGACGCCGGAAAGCCCGACGCGATTGTGCTGGCGAATCAGCTTGTGCTGGAAGAGCTACCCTATTCACAGCCCCCCGCAAACGGCAATAAGATCATCGGGGAATGTGATGTATCGCACCGTGTACTGATCGGTGAAAACAGCCAGATTATCAACAGCGTGGTGCGTGGTCCGGTCATCATCGGGGATAACACAACAGTCAAAGATAGCTATGTCGGGCCGTATACGTCACTAGGCAATAACGTCACGGTTGAAGGCAGCGAATTAGAGGCTAGCATCATTATGGATAACTGCGTGATTCACGCCATCCCAGGCCGCATTGACCGCAGTTTGTTGGCCTACAACGCCCGCGTCACCTCCACACAGAATATGCCGACTGCGCACCGCTTCGTGCTGGCCGAAAATACCTACGTCGAATTGTAGCCATACGTTTGCAATGGGCGCATAAAGCGGCCTACCTCCCCCTTCACAGGGGTAGGTTTTTGATAATTGGCCGCATTTTATGGCGGTTTGCACCGCCCCGGACGCCAAGAATGGCGTCCCTACGGTCCAAAACGGCTGTGTAGGGACGCGGCTTGCTGCGTCCGCTACTGAAGACGACGACAAATCTAAAATACCTACCCCTGTGAAGATTGAGGGGGTGAGGGCTGAGTCGTTACAGCTTGCTATGATAAGGGCACGTGCTGCAAAAACGTGGTCAGGTCGTCCAGCATCACATCAGGGTTGCTGGCAATCAGCGCGTCGCGCTCTTCAAAGCCCGTAAAAACCGTGACGGTGTAGGCTCCTAGCGCCTTTGCTGCCGTCACATCGTTCACCGTATCGCCAATCACGATCACATCAGTTGCGCTGATAGGCTGGCCCGTGTGCTTGATGGCGCGTTCCAGCGCAAAGCGCACTAGATCAGCCCGCTTGTCGGATTCGTTGCCATAGCCACCCACAGCAAACCAAGCCGGATCAAAGCCTGCCGCCTGCAATTTAATCGGCGCGGTGTAGCTGGTGTTGCCTGTGACGATACCGAGCGTGATGTCGGCTTGCTGGCGTAAATGTGCGATCAGGTCATGGGCACCGGGGCAAGCCTGCACGTCGAACTGAGCGACAAGCGCGGCCATATGCAC
Organism: Anaerolineae bacterium; assembly: GCA_034437615.1. Classification (GTDB taxonomy): domain Bacteria; phylum Chloroflexota; class Anaerolineae; order Aggregatilineales; family Phototrophicaceae; genus DAOTTW01. The sequence continues at coordinate 6,473 of DAOTTW010000241.1, forward strand.
TGCGAAGCGCTGCTCATAGTGGGCCATCTGCGCCCCGATCTGCTCACGGGTGTAGCCGTGCGGCGTCAGCACCTCAACTAGAATCTGCCAGTCTGTTTTGCCACCGAACGGATGCGTGCGGATGCCCGCGTCGGTGCCGAAAACCTCTTGCATGGCGAACGCTTTGGCTTCACGCCCCAGGCCCTTGCCGATTAACAGCGTCCCGTCAATGTCGAACAGCAGTAATTTTGGCATGTTATGTCAGGCGATTTGGCATGAGCCAAACCCAGGGCACGGCGTGCCGTGCCCCTACGCCATCTCTGGGCTAGTTCTGGCTCTGCTCGTCCTGTGACGCTGCGATGCGCTCACGGGCCTTCTGCTTGTCTTCTTCAGGGATTTCCAGTTCGACCAGTTGGCCGATCAAATCGCGGAAGGCTTCTTCCGGGAAGGCACCGGGCTGATTGAAGACCAACAGGCCATCCTTGAAGGCCATGATCGTCGGGATGCTCATAATCTGGAACGCTTGCGATAGGCCGGGGTTGGCGTCGGTATCGACCTTCGCAATGCGCACCTGCCCCGCGTATTCTTCCGCGAGCTTATCCATAATCGGCGCGACCATCTTACACGGGCCACACCAATCCGCCCAGAAATCGACCAGCACAGGCATTTCCTGCGAGAATTCGATGACTTCGTTCTGGAAGTCCTGATCGGTCACGTGGACGGGTTCCTTCGTCGTCAGGTCGTTGTTCTGGTTGCTGCTTGCGTCTGTCATGTTAGGCTCTTCTTTCTGAATTTGGTTATTTGCATCTTGCGTTTCAACGATCATGGCTTGCGCCTGATGCTCTTTGTAGGCGTTTTGCAACATCTCAATCGTCAGCAGGACATCGCTACCCCAGGGCCGTTGGCGGCGCACAAGCGCCTGCTCATTGAGCCAGCCAATCAGCACAGGTTTACTGCTCGCTTTGAAGAAATCGGCGGCCTGTGGGTTTTGTGTAGGGTCGATGCGTGCAAAAGCGACATCGTGTGTTTCCACAAGCGCTTTGCGCAGTGCCGTTACAAAGTCGCCACGCTCGCCCTCTCCGTTGGAGATTAGCAGCAGCGCGGGGCCGTTACCGATGCATTCACGCCAGTTGGCGTCTGTGAGTTGCAACATGTCAGCCATCAGGTTTGGACCTCTGTCTCTAAAAGTCCCTGTACATAGGACTCGTGTCGTATTATCGCGATAGTCAGGTTATCCGGCAAAGCCAGATGTCGTTTATGCTTCGCTGTGTATTAGAAGGGGCGTGTACGCTGGATATTACTCATGGATTTTGAGATGGCTTGTGTATCAACCACTATCTTGATCTTCGTTAGGATGTAGGCCAGCTTGTATCCATGTTGAACGTGCTATGATCATAAACGGATCGTCATTAATTTTCAGCGCAGCAATGGTTGCACGTCCAGTTTGTGTTAGGCCATGAAGTGTTAAGCCATCTGCCGACCAAGCAAAGTGTTCACGCCACTTTTGCAACTACTCAGCCCTCACCCCAAACCCCTTCTCAAGGGTAGGTTTTTCATGATTGACTGTATTTTATGGCGGCTTGCGCCGCCCCGGACAGGTCAGGTAACTACTCAGGCCAGTCTGTGTGTGTCGCCACTGGCTAAAGCCAGCGGCTTCCGCAGGGCCAACCCCCCTGAAGGGGGCTATTGCACGCTGCATACAGCCTGCTTGAGCAGGCTT
>DAOTTW010000242.1:0-14894 GCA_034437615.1 Anaerolineae bacterium
ACAATGCGCGACAACCAATCCGGCTCCAGGCGCACACCCGCATCTGTGATCGCCAGAATATCGCCAGATGCCGCGTTTATGGCTCGGTTGCGGCCCGCGCTGATATTCGCGCCCGCTTCGATGAATATCCGCAACGGCAACCGATCCGCATAGCTTTCGATGATCTGCACGGTGTCATCGCTGCTGCCGCCATCTACAATCACAATTTCGTCCGGCTGGCGCGTTTGACTCAGCAGGCCCTGCATCAGCTTATGGATGCTCTCGCCTTCGTTCAGCACGGTTGCGATCAGGCTAATCCTGCTCATGACAACCCACCCTATACATCCTCTTTATCAGCTTTATCAGCGCGGTATTGAGCGCGGCGCACGTCGATCTGTTGGCGGTCGCCTGCCTCATCTTCGTAGTACCAGTGCAACCAGCCATTGCAGGATTGCGCGTCTTTCAGGCGTCGGCCCAGGCCATGAATCGTATCCATCATGCCGTTGCTCAGGCAGGCGAGTTTGCCATTTTCGAGGATGATGGCCGTGACTTCGGGGCGGTCCAGATACAGTTTTTGGCCAATGTGAAAGTAGCCTTTGTCAATCAACGTCTTAAAGGCGACACGCGGCAATGTATTGCGCAGCGCGTCGGTAATATCGGGGTGCTTGGGGTCGATGGTATCCACTTTAGCGATGCGCTTTTCGGCGGCTTTGAAATAGACCGGATCGCTTTCGATGCCGATGCTATGCCGCAGCAGGTACTTAGCCACAGCAATCGTCGTGCCGGTGCCCATAAATGGGTCCAGGATCGTATCACCGGGGTTGCTGGTCGCTAAAATGGCACGCCTGACCAACTCTTCGGGCTTCTGTGCCGGGTGCAATTTGCGGCCTGTGCGGTCTTTCAGGCGTTCGTCGCCGCCGCAAGTGTGGATTTGCCACACGCTACCTGCCTGCTTGCCTGCGCCAAAATCGTTGAAGCGCTTCATCAGGTTATGATGAAATGTGTAGCGGCTTTTGTTGCTATACTTGGCCCAAATCAAGAATTCCACATCGTTTTTGAAGCGCGAACCACGAAAATTCGGCATCCCGTTAATTTTGCGCCACGTAATCGTATTCATAATCCAATAGCCCATATCTTGCAGCATGGCCCCCACGCGAAAGATGTTGTGATACGTGCCCGAAATCCACAGCGCCGAGCGCGGCTTCATCACGCGGCGCAAGAGCGACAACCATTCATAGGTGAAGGCGTCATAATCCGCAAACCCTGTGAACTGATCCCAGTCTTCATGCATAGACTGTACCTGTGAATCATCAGGGCGGTACAGGTCTTTATTCAGTTGCAGGTAATAGGGTGGGTCCGCAAACACAAGGTCTACGCTACGGGCTGGCAATTTTGGCAGCCATTTCAGGCAATCACCCAGTATTAATTGTGCGGGTTTGGCTTGGGGTATGTTCATGAATTGCATCCTAGCAGGCTTTTGACTCACCTGCAAGATAGCGGCGGCGCACAACGTTGAATCAAAAACGCCTCGCAGGCCATGCGAGGCGTTAACGCAAATACAGCAAGTGACAAACTACATATTCAGGGCTTCGTAGCCTGGACCCTTCGAGAAGAAATCGTAGTTCGGCTGGATGTCCGGCGTCAGGTCTACGATGTCGCCTTCACCGTGAACGACAATTTCTTTCGAGTCGAACGGGACACGCTCCTGATCGGCCATCATCTCGTATTCGGAAGGGACCTCTTCTTCGATGAAGATGGCTTCAAATGGGCACTCTGGGATGCAGGCACCGCAATCAATGCAGGTATCGGGGTCGATAAAGTACCAGGGCCACTCTTCTTCAGGCTTGCCCGCTACAATGCATTCTACCGGGCAAACTTCGACGCAAGCGCCGTCACGTAGGCAAAGGCTGGTGATAATGTGGGTCATCGATGCTTTCTCCTGAGTCTAATTGGTAACGGGTTAGCCCGCAACTGTGTTTGTAGCATAGCAAAGTGTACCCCGCGTTTCTGTGACTTTTGTTGGATTTGAAAACCGAATTTGCCGCTTGCGCACACAATCGTTAAAAGTGGTAGCAAATTATTTTCACGCAGGTTAAACTTGCTTCAGGATAGCGCTACACGATGGAAATGATATAAATAGCCCCCCTACCAGCGTGGGCATACGTCAAGCCTTGCCTGTCATTTACTTCATGTGGATTTCATAAGGATTTCACGTTTAGCAAACATTCGATCAGTCCGGTTGAAAGCGCCGCTGAGCGATGGAATACGCCTAGTGTAGGCTCAAGGGTACTCGCACGGGCTTGGCAATATCGTGCAAATTACACAGGGCGTTGGTTTGCATGGTCATATACTTATGCTATATTCATCAAGCCAGTTTCTCTGTACCATAGGGCTATCTTGCGTACTGTCAAGCGCTCTCAGCATAGAGAAGCAGCATTTACTTGACAGTGTATGCAATGTAACAACCCAACTTTCTCACTTTTTGGAGGATACATTTATGAAAAAGTTTACACGTCTGATGGGCTTCGTGCTTGCCATCGTGATGCTATTCGCAGTCAGCATCACCGGCGCGCAAGAAGACCGCAAAGTGCTGAACTACAGTTTCGGCCCCGGTGACATCCCCAGCCTGGACCCCTCGCTTGGTACTGATACCAGTTCTATTCAAGTGGTTGTCGAACTCTTCCCCGGCCTGACGCGCCTGGACGAAGTGACGCTCGACATTGACCCAGGCATGGCCGACTGGGAAGTTTCTGAGGATGGCCTGACCTACACCTTCAGCTTGCTGGAAGAGGTGCCCTGGGTGCAGTACGACGCCGAAGCTGATGCCGTTGTCGAAGCGACGGACGCAGACGGAAACGTGCGCTTTGTGACCGCCGAGGACTTCCGCTATGGTATGCTGCGCTCGATGGATGCCCGCACAGGTAGCTACTACGGCGGCATTCTGTCCGCGTGGGTTGCTGGTGGCGAAGCGCTGAACACCGCCGAAATCGGCGAGGACATGAGCGACGAAGCCGCCGCTGAGATGATCGAGGGCTTGATGGACGAGGTTGGCATCCGCGCTGTGGATGACTACACCCTGGAAGTGGACGTAACCACTCCGGCGGCCTTCCTGCCGAATATCTTCGGTATGTGGATGGCGACGGCTCAGCCGCAGTGGGTCGTGGAAGAATTTGGCGACTTCTGGACCGAGCCGGAAAACATCGTCACCTTCGGCCCCTTCGCCCTGAAAGCATGGCTGCACGGTGAAAGCATCACGATGGTAAAGAACCCCTTCTGGGCCGGCACAGACGCCATCCCCGCCCCGGCCATTGACGAAGTTTTCGCGACGATGCTGGATGCCGAGCCACAGTTGGCCAACTACGAAGCCGGTTCGCTGGATATTGCCGATGTGCCGCTGGCCGACATCGACCGCATCCAGGCCGACCCCACCCTGAGCGCTGAACTCAGCATCGGTGAAGGTAGCTGCACCTACATGTATATCTTCAACACCACGAAGGCCCCCTTCGATGACGTGCGCGTCCGTCAGGCGTTCTCGCTGGCGCTGGATCGTCAGGACATCATCGACAACGTGCTTCAGGGTGGTCAGGCCCCGGCAGCGTTCTTCAGCCGCCCGAACCTGATTGCTGCACCGACTGCCGAAGACTATCCTGATTTCGTGCTCGGTGAAGACCTGGACCGCGCCATTGAACTGCTCGATGAATACCGCGCCGAAGTCGGTGAACTGCCTGCCATCAGTCTGTGGCACAACGAATCCAGTGGTCACGCTGCGATTGCTGCTGCGGCCATCGACATGTGGAGCGACCTGGACGTAGAGGTGAGCACCCAAACGCAGGAATGGGCCGTCTATCTGGATACCATCAAGTCCGATGAAACCGCCCCGCAGGTCTTCCGCTATGCCTGGTGCCTGGATTACCCCGATACGCATAACTTCCTGTACGACGTATTCCACAGCAGTGTGCGTGAACTCGGCATCGGCTACGACACCGGCGCGGAAATCGACCCGCTGCTAGAGGCTGCCCTGGTCGAAACCGACACGGAAGCCCGTCAAGCGCTGTATGCAGAAGCAGAGTACATCTTCGCGACCCGTGACGCCGTTTATGCGCCGATCTACTACTACACCTCGCTATCGCTGACCAAGCCGAATGTGGAACGCACCTACTCGGTGATCGGTACACAGCGCTTCGAGAAGTGGAACATCGTAGACTAAGCGACAACACGCCTGACTGTAGGGGTGAGATAACGCGCTTCAACATGCGCACATTGTAGCCGGACGCGCTTCAGCGCGTCCCTACATGGCAGTTACGCCCCTGCTTCGGCCTTTTGCCATTGCAAAACAAATGTTAAAGCCAATTCTTTAATCGGTGACGAAAGTCGGTTGAGCTATGACCCAGTATATTATTCGTCGGGTGCTCTCGATGTTCCTGGTGTTGTTGGTGGTGTCGATGGTGACGTTCGTGTTTATGCGTGCCATGCCCGGTAACCCCTTCGACTCCGAACGCACCGTGCCCGAACGTGTCATTCGTCAGCTAGAGCAAAAATACAGGCTGGACCTGCCGGTTTGGCAGCAATTCGTAGAGTACATCGGCGGCGTGGCCGTGCCGCGCATCACCGATAACGAATTGCCGCGTTCGACGCTGAACGATTACCTGATTAACATCTACATCCCCGGTGTAGACCGCACCCTGCGCATAATGAACTTCGGCCCGTCCTACACCAGCTACTCGCAATCCGTCAACGATTACTTCAGGGAGCGCCTGCCTGTGTCGTTTCAGCTTGGGCTAGGGGCGCTGTTCGTGGCGATGATTATCGGCATCCCAGCAGGCATCATCGCAGCCCTACGCCGCAACACAGGCTGGGATTATTTCAGCATGAGCCTAGCGATTATCGGCGTCTCGGTGCCTGTGATCGTCTCCGGGCCAATTCTGCAATATTTCTTCGGGGTGCGCCTCGGCATCGCGCCGGTAACGTTCCAGCGTGACCTGTATTTTGCCAGCCTCGTCATGCCCGCGTTTGCGCTAGGTTTCAGCGCCTCGGCGCTGCTAGCACGCCTGACCCGCGCTAGCCTGCTGCAAGTGCTGAATGAGGATTACATCCGCACCGCACGCGCCAAAGGTGTGCGCGAGCGGCTGGTGATTACCTACCACGCGCTGAAGAACGCCATGATTCCAGTCGTGACGGTTCTGGGACCGCTGTTCGCCGCGCTGGTGACGGGCAGCTTCGTCACGGAGATTATCTTCGGCATACCGGGCATCGGGGAATTCTTCGTTTCCAGCATCACCAACCGAGATTACCCCGTGATTATGGGCGTGACGCTGCTGTACGGCTTCTTCCTCGTGTTCTCAAATCTCGTCGTCGATCTTGTGTATGCGTGGCTCGATCCGCGTATTACTTACAGCTAGAAAGGGGCGTGTCGCAATGTTTGAAGAAACAACCAAGACGAAAGCCGCTGGCACTGTGGCCAACCTGAGTCAACCGGTCAAGCGCCGCAGCCCCTTTCAGGATTCGCTGGCTCGGCTGATGCGCAATCGCTTCGCCGTGCTCGGCCTTATCATCATCGTTATTAACTTCACGCTGGCTATCTTCGCGGATTTTGTCGCACCATTCGACTATGCACAGCAGGACCGCGAAGCCGCAAACGCCGCGCCGCAAGTGGTGATTGATATGTTCGGCCTGAAGGTGCGCGATGAAAGCTGGCGCGTGCGTGATGGCGAAACCGTGCACGTACAGACGGGCGATGCCGTGCAAACAGATGATCCGCTGATTACGGAGCGTGAGCGCCGCCGCCCGGATATTTTCGCCAATATGGACGGCACCGTATTTGTGGACGACTCAAGCCTGGAATTGACGCAATTAGAGGTCGAGCGCATCCCGATACCCGCCAATGCACAACTGCTGTACGAGGGCCTGGGGGCAGGAAGCAGCGTTGATGTAAGCGCAGGTGATGAATTGCTGGTCACGGGTGATGAAACCATCGTCGCACCCATCGACGGCAAACTGTATCTGGATGCCGATGGTGCTGAGTTGCTGGTACGTCCGCCCAATATCGGCGGGTATGTGGCGCTGCGTGCAAAGTACCCGCTAGGCGCGGATAACCTGGGGCGTGACCTGCTGAGCCGCATCATCTACGGGGCGCGTGTCTCGCTGTCGGTGGCCATCGTCGGCCCACTGACCGCGTTGATTATCGGCCTGACGATTGGCCTGCTCTCCGGTTACATCGGCGGCTGGGTGGATAACCTGCTGATGCGCTTTGTGGATGTCGTGTATGCCTTCCCGACGTTGCTGCTGATTATCCTGATGATGACGCTCTTCCGAAGTGACGCCTTCACACAGCAGGAAATGCAGGGCACGCTGTTGTATAACATGGCACAGCTTGACCGAAGTATGGGCGGTATGTTGTTCATCTTCATCGGTATCGGCCTCACGTCCTGGGTGGGCCTCTCGCGCCTGACGCGCGGGCAGGTACTCTCCATCCGCGAGCAAGAGTACATCATCGCGGCGCGTGCGATGGGCGGCGGCAATCGGCGCATCCTGCTACGGCATGTGTTGCCGAATATCATGGGGCCGATTGTCGTGGCCGAAACGCTGACAATCCCGACGTACATCCGCTATGAAGCCTTCTTGAGCTTTATCGGCCTGGGGGTGAACCCACCGACGCCAAGCTGGGGTGGCATGATTAGCGAAGGTGCGGACGCCATCAATGCCTACCCGTATCAGGCGCTATTCCCGGCGTTGGCGCTGTTCTTCATCATGTTTGCCTTCAACTTCCTGGGGGATGGGCTGCGTGATGCGCTAGACCCGCGTATGCGTGGCGTCGATTAACCGCTTATGCCCATAGGTTTCCACGTCCGGGCACCGCACCCGCATGAATATGAGGCCGTCGCAAGATTGGCCTCTGCGGTTTTTTCTGGCAAGCAGACACAACAAACACAGTCGCGCTTGCAACGTTGGGCACAGCGCCGTCAAGCGCCCGGCTTTGCGCTGGCCCAGTTGCGCGTGGGCTGTTTGGATGATCGAATTGTGTCAATGGCCCGCGTGACGCAGCACACACTTCGCTATGGCAAGGCGTCGTTGCGTGTCGCGGGTATTGGGGATGTCTGCACACATCCGAAATTCCGCAAGCGCGGCTACTCAGAGGCCGTCATGCACGACACCCTGACCTACGTCGCTGAACGCGGCGCACATCTGGCCTTGCTGCGCGATACGTCGCACTACTATGCCCGTTATGGCTTTTACCCCATCTGGCCGGATTACTGGCTGATCTTCAAAGCTGGGGACGCAGCCGCCCTCATCCCACAATTAACGCTGCGCCCAATAGACGCTGCCGACAGTGTTGCTATCGCAGATTTATACGAGAAGCATTGGTCTGGGCGTGTAGCCTTCGTGCGCAATGACTCGGCGCTATGGCAGTGGCGCATCCAACACGCGAACGGGCTGGTAGCGCTGACGCCCCAGGGTCAGCTCGTGGGCTATCTGTGGCAGGATTTGCTGAGGCCGGAACAGGTCGAGCTTGTGTGTGATGCGGCGCAGGCTGCACAGGCGTTTTTTGCTTACACAGGGCGGCAATATCCGGCGAAAACAGGCTTGCGCTGGCCCGTCCCGCCGGACGACGCGGTTGTGGCCTACATGCGCAATCAAATCAGCCTGCAACTCAGCGTCCACTATCGGCCCGAAGCAGGCTGGATGGGGCGTTTCATCCAAGCGCGAGCGGTGATTGAGGCGCTTCTGCCGGAATTACGCCAGCAAATGCACAGCGTCAGCCCAAACCAGGCGACACAGCCGCTTGACCTGCAAATAAGCGTAGACCCCGATAAGATCCACCTGCACATCAGCACACAAGCTAAGGCCACGCATCATCTGGCGCTCAGCCATGCGCAGTTCATGCAATTGCTGTTTGGGTCGTTGCGTCCGGCGACTTTGGCGCTGCAAATGCCCCTGGACGAGACAGAAACCGCGTTGCTAGAGGCAATTTTCCCGGCACGCATGGCGGCATTAGGGGCTTGGGATTGGTTCTAGCACGCTGTCAGCCTGATTTTGAACGCTATAGGGGCACGCTTGTGCGCATCCGGCGGACTCGCATAATCCCTAAATGCATTTCATGGCGTGCTCATCACACGTGGCTAATATCTGGAATCAAACTAATGGCGAGACCTACCCTACAATCCCAAACACACAAAGTCCAATCCTACAAAGGAGCGATGCATGTTCGTTTTTGTAACGGGCGCTGCCGGATTTGTCGGCAACAACGTCATTGATAAGCTAGTCAAGCAGGGGCATTCGGTGCGGGCGATGGTACGCCGCCGCGATAAGGCCGAAAAGCGCCTCGCTGAACATCTGGATAAGATCGAAATCGTAGAAGGCGACGTGCTCGACCGTAAGAAGCTGCCGGGACTGATCGACGGTTGCGACGCGGTGGTGCATACGGTGGCCATCTCGATTGAGAAGGGCAGCCAAACCTATGAGGAGGTTAACTTTCAGGGCACGATTAATATGGTTGACGCTGCTGAGGACGCAGGCGCTACGCGCTTTATCAATATCAGCCAGAACGGTGCCGATGCGAAGCTGCCCTATCGTTTTTTGGCCAGCAAGGGCAAGGCACAGGAGTATGTGGCCGCGTCGAACCTGCGCTGGACCGCCCTACGCCCGTCTGCGATTTTCGGCCCGCAGGATGAATTCTTCAATACATTTGCGCGGCTTGTGCGCCTGACGCCGCTTGTGTTCCCGTTGATTGGCGGCGGCAAAGCAGAATTTCAGCCCGTGAGCGTTTATGATGTGGCCGAAGCAACCGTGCGCTCGTTGGCGGATGACAGCACCATCGGCCAGGAATATGCACTTGGCGGCCCGGAGGTGCTGACGCTGGGCGAGATCGAAAAGCGCGTACTGGCAGCGCTGGAAACAAGCCGCTTGATGTTGCCTGCGCCGATATGGTTGCTGCGGCCTGCGGTGCTGGTCATGCAGGCGACGCTGCCCGGTTCGCCCGTCAGCACGGGCTTGCTAGAGTTGCTGTCCGTGCCAAACACAGTCGAGCATAACGGCCTAACGCAGCATTTCGGCATCGACCCCATCCCGTTTAAGCTGCCGCACATTGCCTACTTGAACGAGACGACGGCGGGGCAGGCGCTCAATAAGTTCTTCACAGGGGCGACCGTTAATTAATCGAGCGCTTATGCCCGTAGGTTGCGCGTCATGTCCACGTAGGTCGTGCGTCATGTTAACTATGCGTGCAACGTGTAACATGAAAGTAACTTCGTAGGGTAGCCCCCACGCCCTGCGAGACCTAACTTCAAAGATTAGGCTTCCCCGATAAAAACGCCCAAAGGCACCCGGCACTGACTACGCCGGGTGTTTTTGGTTAACGGGCCAGCCCTATGCTACCAGCGTGCTGGCTGACCGACGCGCTGCGTCCGCTGGCTGATTTAGCTGCCAGATAATTACGGCAACAGGGACGGTGATGAAGCCGATAAAGGTCTGCGTCAGCCAGGCAAAGCCAAACGCGAATAGGCTAAGCGGCACCAGCAGCCATGCCGGGGCCGTCCCTAGCAAGGTGGACTGCGTATAAAATAAGCCTAGCGGCGTCGTCAGCATTAGCGCAGCACGGGTCACAGCTTCGCGTTTTTGCAGCAAGCCCCACACAGCCACCATAGCGCACAGTGGAAGCAGAATAATCAGCAGCATCGGTGAGATAGCGACCAAGCTGAACAGCCCAGGTACGCTACGCAGCTTTAGCAGCCAATTGTCTGTGGGCGCTGCCATGAGCCATTCACCGACCCAGCCCGGCCACCATAGCAGCGGCAAGCCCCACAGCAACGCCGTAAATAGCAGGAACCAGCCCAGTGTGCGCCGATCATGGCGCAACCAATCCAGCAGATGATAAGGCAGCAAAACCAGGGCATTCTGAGGCTTCATGGTGATGCAAGCGGCCAGCAACGCACCCCACATGTTGCGCCGTAGGCCCATCGCCAGCGACCACCACAGCAGCTCGTTTTGGCCAGAAAGAAAAAACAGGTGGAAAATAGGCACGTACAGCAGCCACTGCCAGAATTGCCGCCGGAAGAAAGCGACCAGCATCCCAAAGCTAGCCATCAACCACACGGCCAGCGCCGCCCCCATCGGCAGCAACGCCAGCAACGCCACCAGATAGCTAAAGGGCAACGGGTAAAAGTAACCCGGCACACTGTAGGGGCTGGCCCCCTCCAGCAAGGCACGCCCACCTGCATAGATAATAGCGAAATCCTGCATCATGTGCTTGTACAGCGGCTAGACGCCATCTTCGCGTGAGTCGCTATCCGGGTGCTCTGGATTTTCCTGCATGTTGTCGTCCATATCGTCCAGCGGTTCATGCGACCCTAAAAATCCTCCGTGTTCGCCGGGGTCGTTCGATGTGTAACGCTTGGGGGCGGCGGGTAGCAAAATGCGAAATTCTGTCCCCTCACCGTATGCGCTTTCCACGTCGATTTGGCCGCCGTGCTTATCCACCACCATCTTGACGATGGTCAGACCCAAGCCGGTGCCCGGCCTGCTACGGTCGGATGAATCCGCCCGATAGAAGCGCTCAAAAATTTGCGAGAGGTGCTCCGGCTTGATGCCGATGCCGTTATCCTGTATGCGCAGTTCGACCATGTTATTTGCTGTCAGGTGTTGTGCGCGAATCCAGACCTCGCCGCCATCGTCGTTATATTTCACCGCGTTGCCAATCACATTGGTCAGGGCATGGCGCAGCATCGTTTCATCACCGATAAGCTGTGGCAGACCTGCGGTAATATCCGTGCCGATGTGAATGGCGCGTTCGCTGGCGCTGACCTCTAGCAACAATACGATGTCCTCCAGCATGGCCACGACGTTGCAGGGGCGCAGGTTCGTCATGGGTTTGGCCTCCATGCGGGCGTAGGCCAGCATCTCCGCAATCATGGTTTCCATGCGCTCGACGGCGCTGAAGGTGCGCTCATAATAGTGCTGCTGCTGGCTGTTGAGGTCCCCTTTCAGGCTGATAAGCTGCAAATAGCCCCGCACCGCGTTCAACGGCAACTTCAGGTCATGCGCGAATACGTTGAGGAGGTCGAAATCATCGTTGTGCATCGTCATGGCGTGTCGTCTCTACACTGGTCTATGGGTTCGGTTTCTAATCAGCTTGGTGAGCGCTTTCGGTGTTCGGGTTCTGGAATAATCGTGGCAGCGTATCCAGCGCATAGGCGATGCGCGTGCCGTGCCACGATAGATACGAGCCATCGACCAGGTGAATGCGCTTGTGATGCGCGGCGGGCACGTCTAATTGCTGAAATCGCGGCAGGTGTTCATGGCTGTAATGGAACGGCTCACTTGGTAACAGAATGACATCGGGCTGTGCGGCCTGCACCTCATCCAACGTCACACGTGGATAGCGCGTGTCGCGGCCTGCTGTACGCGGGTCATTCTCCGCATACGCCTCTGCTTGCCCAAGATCAGCCTTCAGTGGGTAGCGGCGTTCACGCTCTGCAAAGACGTTCGTCCCGCCGACCACGCGCAGCAAATCATGCATGTAGGTATTGGCGTTGAAGGTCATCAGCGGCTCATGCCACACGGGGACGAAAACGGTTGTGGGGTCGTCGGCTTCTTTGGCAGCGCTGATATTCGAGACCCAATCATAGGTGTATTCAATCAGGCGCACACGCGGGGCCATCGTCGTCTCATCAAACAAATACATCACATCCCACAGCAGCTTAAACACATCCGGCACCTTGCGCGGGAACGTCAGCCAGACCGGAATGCCCGCCGCCCGCAGCGCTTCAACGTCCTCTTTGCGGTTTTCTTCCTGGTTGCTGATGACGATATCCGGCTTCAGGTCGATAAGGCGCTGGACATCGGGGTTTTTCGTGCCGCCAAGCGTGGGGACGGCCTGCACCTGATCCGCCGGATAGATGCAGTAATCCGTGCGTGCCAGCAAGCGCCCACCCAAATTTAAATCAAATAGCGATTCGGTCATGCTTGGCACAAGCGACACAACCGTTTGCGGCGCAGCCTCTAGCTCTGGTGGTAGATATTGCGTTTCATCTAGTGGATGCATCTATCTCGTATCTCTACGGCTATCATGCAGACAGTGTGACGAGTTGCTGGCGTTCTGGCCCGACGCTGGCGTTATGCACAGGCACGCCGACCACCTCTGCGATGCGTTGAATGTAGCGCTGTGCGTTCGTGGGCAGGTCGTCAAGGCTGCGCGCACCTGTAATATCTTCGTGCCAGCCCGCTAGCGTCTCATAAATGGGCTGCACGCGGCTCATCTGTGGGATGGTGCTCGGTGGAAAGTCAAGCGTCTGGCCATCTAATTCATAAGCTACGGCGATCTTCAATTCATCGAAGCCGCTGAGGATGTCCAGCTTGGTCAGTGCGAGTTCGGTAAAGCCGTTGACCAGCGCCGTATAGCGCAACAGCACCGCATCCAGCCAGCCACAGCGCCGTTTGCGCCCAGTGGTCGTGCCGTATTCATCCCAGAAATTTTCACCTGTGCCGCGCAAACGATCCGCGATTTCGTCGTGTAGTTCAGTAGGCATGGGGCCAGCACCGACGCGGGTGTTAAAGGCCTTCGTCACGCCAATCACGCGGTTGATCTGCTGTGGCCCGACGCCCAGCCCGGTGAGTGCGCCGCCGACGCTGGGTGATGAACTGGTCACAAACGGATAGCTGCCATGATCGATGTCAAGCAGTGTGCCCTGTGCGCCTTCACAGATGGCCTGTGCGCCTTCACGCAAGCGCTGGTTCAGGTAGAGCACGGTATCCGCGATGAACGGACGCAAGCGCTTAGCGGCATCCAGATATTCACCGACGCTGGCCTGCACGTTAATCTGTGGGTGGCCCTCAGTGGCTAATGCGATGTTGGCCGCGTTTAATTTGGCCTCTAGTTGGTCTGCGAAGCCTTCAATATCCAGTATCTCGGCCCAGCGCAAGCCCTGCCGCTGAATTTTATCGGTGTAGGCGGGTCCGATACCGCGCAAGGTGGTGCCGATGGCGTCCTTGCCGCGTGCAGCCTCGCTCGCTCGGTCAAATTCGATGTGTGCGGCGGTGATAACGTGCGCCTGTGTGCTGATAAGCAGGTTCTCCGGTGTGATGCGCACGCCCATCTGTAGCAGGCGGTCCATTTCTCGTAGCAGCTTCACCGGGTTGATGACCATGCCGTTACCCAGAATAGAGACGACGCCCTCATGCAGCACCCCGGACGGAATCAGGTGCATTTTGTACACGGCATCAGCCACCGCGACGGTGTGGCCCGCGTTGTCACCGCCGCCATAACGCGCCACGACATCAGCCTGACTCGCAAGAAAATCGACATAGCGGCCCTTGCCTTCATCCCCCCACTGTGCACCGACCAAGACGGTAACCGGCATAAATTTCGCTCCCCGTTACGCACTGTATGAATTTTGTGATGCAGCGCACAGTATAGCACAAAATAGGCTCCTGTTCGTAGGGACGGCGTTTTCGGCCCTTTTGCAGCATTGTAGGCGATTGTGGATTGATCCTGTATAATCTGCGGCGTTTTGCGTACAAAAAGCAAAGGCACACCCGACCCTATGACCAAGACCTGTTACCTGCGTCGTCTGCTGATAATCCTGTGTACGCTTGTCGTCATCACAATAATCACCAGCGCACAGGATGCCGACTCCACGACCACAACGCCCCCGGCGGCACCGTCACCCGTCACAACCTACACGCTGGATGACCTGACTGGCGAAGTCTATTTCTCCACGTTGCAGCAGGGCGGCGTCGGGCTGGTGCGGCTCGTACCAGAGCCGAACAGCGCCCCAGAAATGGCCATCCGCGATGCACGCGCCTACCTGCGTGAGCGCGAATACCGTTTCGTGCAGGTGCTGGGGGATGCGTGGTATGCGCTGATTGTGGGCGACATCGACGCGCAAGCGCGTGAATATGTGCTATCCGTGCTGATTCAGCGCGAAAACGAGAGCATCGACGCCTTTGAAGCACCTATCTTATTGGAGAGCGCTGGTTACATCCGGCAGAGCTTCACAGTAGGCGGCGAACTGGCGTATCTGGCTGACCCGGTGGTGGAGCGGCAAGAATTTGCGCGGCTGGATGCCCTGCGTGCTGAGGTAACAGCGCAACGCCTGTGGGATGCCAATGGCTTTCAGCTACCCATCGAAGCCGAATTCGTCGCGCCGTTTGGCAATTACCGCATCTTGAACGGCAATGTGCAGACGCGCCACACCGGATGGGATCAGCGTGCTGTGCCAGGTACGCCTGTGGGGACGATTGCGGCGGGGCGCGTGGTGTTCTCTGGTCGGCTGGATATTCGCGGTAATTACGTGATGCTCGATCATGGCTGGGGCGTGTATTCGGGTTATGCACATTTCTCACAGATCAACGTGGAGCGTGGGCAGACAGTCGAAGCGGGTGAGATCATCGGGCTGAGTGGCAACACCGGGCGCAGCATCGGCCCACACCTGCACTGGGAAGTTTCCGTACATGGTGAATGGGTCGATGGCCGCGCCTTTATCAATATGTGGTTGCCGACATAGCTGATTCTGTTGTGGGTAGCGCTAATTGACGTGTTTTTAGCACTTCAGCGCGTCAGCAAGTCAGCATCTCAGCAAGAAGCGCGTGTTTTATCTGGCTGACAGGCTGATTAGCTGACAAGCTGGTGACTACTCAGGTACGTGTCCCATGCTCAGTCGCCAGACGTTAAAACGTCCGGCTCCGGTAGCGACAAGCCTGCTCAAGCAGGCTGTATGCAGGGTGCAATAGTCCGCTTCAGGTTCTCAAGGGTAGGTTTTTCATGATTGACTGTATTTTATGGCGGCTTGCGCCGCCCCGGGTAACTGCTCAGCCCTCACCCCAAACCCCTCTCCCGAACGTGCCTTTGGCACTGGGAGAGGGGCTTTTAACAGCGTACCTCCTCCTCTCCAGGGGTAGGTATTTTAGATTTGTCGTCGTCT
>DAOTTW010000243.1:0-5705 GCA_034437615.1 Anaerolineae bacterium
GAAGACGCTTTTGGGCAGCACAACGGCGATTGCCATCGCCACCGAAACTGTACAGGCGCTGAAGCACGACATCCGCGACGATCAGGTGACGCTCGTGGTTTGTCCGCCGCACTTGATTGAGAAGTGGCAGCGCGAATTGCTCAGCATCAACCCGAATATGCATGTGGCCCATCTGCGGCGGCATGAAGAAGGTCGTCACTCGACGGAATTCCAAGTGTGTCACGATACTCAACGGTATCGTACCATGATTGCTTGTAGGTGTAGTTACGTTTTCGCGTGTAATCTTGCCCGATGCGTCCGCCGTCCGTGCGATGATAGTAGCGGTGGACGATACCTTCCCAGTTCAACCCTGGGAACTCGCGCAAAATCTCCCACTGTGGGCGTTGTTCGCGGATCATCTGCACCATTTTGTCAGCTTCGGCTCGCGTGAGGGTATACTGCGTCCTGCCGGAGCGGAAGGCTGCTTCCGATGCTGTACCATCACGCCATTCGACAACGAGTCGCCGCTGCACGGAACTCAGCTTATCGACAATGATGCGCTGTGCAAAACCCTCAAATAGCTCACGGCGTTGCGTGGAAGGCACATCAGCCCAGCGCTGAATGATGCGTTCGAGTGTGGGACGTGCTGCTAGCATCACCTTACGCTGACCCTGGCAGGCTCTGGCGTGTTCCAAGTCTTGGCGCAAACGACCAAGCTCGCGATCATGTGCTTCAAAGCTGGCTTCGAGGTTCTTGACGATTTCAGGATTGGAGATAGCCTTCAGGTTGTCCAGAATAGTCTGCTTGGCGCGTTCGGTACTGCGGATGTCGCGCTCAATGTGGCGCACATCACCTTGTTCGCCCTGTTGTGATGCCGCTAAAGCGCTCTGCCAAGTTTCATCGTCAATCGTCGTGGCTTGCAGGCGTTCCAGCAGTAATTCATCAACAATCGGATCGAGGATTTTGGCGTGGATGCTCATGGCGCTACGGCGGCGTTGGTCGGTCAGGATGTAGGCGTAATTGTTGTTATGCGACAGCCAGCAGGTGTGCAATCGGCGGAAGGGCACGTCTGCAATTGAATTCGAGTAGACGAGTCCGCTGTAGGTGGGTGCTTCGGCTTCGCGATCCTCAACACGGTGACGCACATAGACACGGTACGGGCTATAATCAGGATTCGGCTCGCCCAGGAAATCGACTTTAGAGAGCGCGTTGAAGGCCACCATGAACAACTCATCGGGAATGATCGGCTCGTGGTTGTGCCATTGCTCAATCACGCCGCGATATGACCAGTGCCCGATGTAGGCGACATTGGTCAGCATGTATTGAAAGCCTGAGTTCGACGGCATCAGACCGCCGCTGGGACTACGATATTTGATGGCGGCATCGGCTTTGAAGCCGTGCGGCACTTGCTCCAGATAATCGTCGGGGAAGTAGGGGCCATGCTGGCGGACGTGTTCCCAGGTGCGTGTCAGGTTGCGATTGAAGTCGCGAAACAACTTGAAGTAGGCCAGCACGATATCCGCGCAGGGTTGAAAGGGTGCATATTTGCGATGCTTGGGATTCTTGCTTCCATCAGCCAGTTTTTCGCGTAGGTCGACCATGTAGCCCATCGCCACACTGCGGCCCGTCCAGATGCCGCGCTGCTTCAGGTAATCCCGCGCTTTCATCAGCCGACCGTGAATGTGGTATTCGAGATAATCGGCTGCACGCTGTGCTTGATCGCGGAACATCTGCATATGGTAGCGGCCCTGCGTCGGGTGCGCGAAGTCATAGATGAAGGTCGGCGTCAGTACGAGTACGTTATTGCGTCGGCAAGCATCGATGAAGATGTTGGTCTGAATCTGCGTCACATCACGGAAAAATCGATCTACATCCTGTGAGGCAACCAATCCGATGCTGTGGCCTTCGATCAATTCGACCAGATAGGACATGCCGGGACGTTCGGTGATGGTTTTCGTACCGCTGATCCCTGCGTCCATGTCGATCATGATGATCTGATCGCGCATCCAGCCCTGTTTGAGCAGGTGCTCGACCATATCGACCGTTTGTAGCGTCGTGTTGATGTTGCCGATCTGCCCTTCAGAGGATTGGCGATAGTAGACCGCCACAGGCCGATCCAGCGGCAGGGGCTGCGCCTTGTAGGGATCAATCGTCTCGGTTTGGCGTTTGCGATAGTGTTTTGGCATAGTTTGCGCTCTCAATCAAAAAACGCCCTGTCCGCGAGTGCTACGCAGAAGCAGGACGTTTGCTTTACAATACGTCGCATCCCTGCGCGGTGTTAGTGTCACTCGCGGGGTCTGACGGGTCGGTGAGTGTCTGCTCAGCGGCCTGTCGTTCACTAAGATCGGTCGAATTGACTTCAGTGTACTCGCTTTCGGGCAGGTCTGCAACAATCCGCAGCAGCGTTTGCGCAATTTGCCGCAGATTGATGCTTGTGGGTGGCGTTTGTTCGCTCATGCTGAATTCCCGTCTTACTGGTGTTACCGTTTGAGATCAGCTTAACGAAGTTGGGCCACATGTTACTGAAATACCGCGTTGTGTTGTTGGCAGTTTTCGTGATCCCCGCTGCAATCTTTCAGATGGCATCGGCAGCGTGTATCATCGTTGCAAACGAGTACAAAGGAGCGTTTAGCGATGATTTCCAACGAACTCCTACAGACATTGCATAATCTGAACCGTGCTGACAAGTTACGTGTGTTGCAATTGCTGGTGAGCGATTTGGCGGCAGAGGAGCAAGCATACCTCACACCCGGCATGAGCTATGACGTCTGGTCGCCTTATGATGCACCTGGGGCCGCTGAAACACTGATGCAGATGCTCGAACAAGACAAGGCGCGGAATGGCTGATCGGCGTGAGTTTCCGTATGTGACCGTGCGTAATGCACGTGGTGAAGCCGGCCTGCGACCGATGTTACCGATTAAGCTGCGCTACGGCGATAATGAACGTGACGAGATAGGTCTGCTGGATACGGGTGCCGATGTGAATGTACTGCCGTATCGCCTGGGTCTCGCACTGGGAGCCATATGGGACGACCAGCAGACCGCAGTTGTCTTGTCAGGCAATCTGGCCAACTACGAGGCGCGAGGCATTTTATTGGAGGGTGTCGTCGCCGATTTTCCGGTGGTCCAGCTGGCGTTTGCCTGGACACGCTCTGAAGACGTGCCGCTGTTGTTGGGTCAGGTGAATTTCTTCACGGCCTTCGATGTCTGCTTTTTACGTGCACGTGGCGTTTTTGAGGTTGGCATCGCAGCCACATGAGGCAAAGAGGGGCTGGCACGTGCAGGTTCGCACGCTCACCAGCCCCAAGTCGCGGCTTAGTAAGCCGGATTATAGATGCGGTAACGGCTCGTCATTAACTGCGCTTTGTGGCGCACGTAGCCGCGATTGTGAAAGCTCGTCCAGCGCCAGATGTGCTTGCTCTGCAAGCTAGTTATAATGTCGTAGAGTGCAGTCAGACTATTCAGGTCGTCTGCCTCGGCAAACTCAGATGCTAGCTGATGCAAAGGCTGCGGATTGTGCGCTATAGCATCCTCCAGCTTGCCCGGATTCCAGTCCTCTAAGATGCCGGATTCTTGGATGAATTTACGGATGGCCTTCTTCGCTCGCTGAAAGCGAATCCAGGGCCGCCCGGTGATTTCCTGTAGCTCCTTCGGCTGGATGCCAGCTCGCATCGCTTGTAGCATCAACTCAGCCTCTGCCAGTGAGAAGTGGTTGCGGTTTCTGGGTTCTTCCAGATGCAGCAGAACTTGGTGATCCACTTCAGCCATGTCGATGTAAGCATCAACAACGTGTTCAAAACCCGCGTGCGGATCACCGGGGCGACGGTTGCCGCGATACAGGTTCAGGTATTCCTCGGCATCCAACACGTCAACACCGCTTGCACACAATGTTGGGCTGAGCAATTCCTCGTAGGTACGCGCGTGGCGCTGCTTGCGCTGCTCCTTTGAGGCGAAATTAGAGGCTCTGTTAGCAACGAAACTGCAAATCCAATTCCAGGGCTTGCCTTCAAACAGGAGGGGGTTCTCGCGCAATAGTTCCCAAGTGCGGATGTAACCATCCTGCATGACTTCGGCATAGAACGCCTTTGATTCACCGGGTAGACGGGTCATCAGACGGCGATGTGCCAGGCTGTACGTCTCATCCATGATCTCATTAAAGGTGACGTACCGTGTGCAATAATCGTGCGAGATGGGGAACTTGCGCTGATCGGCGGAGACTTGCTCGGTGGTAGCAAAGAGCCGGATGCGGCTACGCATCGCGAGACGGGCGCTATTCACTGCGGTTTTTTGGGTCAACATGATTTGCAATATGAGGACACAAATCAATTCTCGTGCATTGCTCATATACATTATAATTCTGATTGGCTCTTCAACGCTTGTCGCTCAAAATCGAGATGAGGCCATGCTTGTTTCTATGAGTCATAATAGCAACCGTGATATCTATCTGTACCAACCTTAAACGGGCCAGCAAACCCGCTTAACGACACATCCAGGTGATGATCGGTCGCCATCATGGTCTCCAGATCGGCAACGCATTTTGTTCACATCGAACCGAGATGACGATTTCGGCATCTACACGATGAACGCTGATGGCAGTGACGTGCGTGCTGTACGAGTTGACGGGAACTATCATGAGGCACCGCAGTGGACACCCGATGGTCGCCGTATTGTCTTTACGGCCAATCAGTACGGGCATCTAGACCTATTTGTCATGGATGCGGATGGGCGTAATGTACAGCGACTCACAGATCATCCGTCCGATGATATGCACCCAACCATGTCACCGGATGGCGTGGAAATCGCTTTCATTTCCGACCGAGATGGTCCACCAAGCCTTTACATTTTGGATTTACAACCCCTCCGTGAGCGCCGCATCCTATACAACGAAGATAGCGAATATGCTTCACCAGCCTATTCACCGGATGGTGCAGCGTTAGCAATAGTAACCACCGATTACTTCAGCGAAAGTAGTTTGAGTAGCGTGACTGTCATCCCACGCCGTGATCCTGAAGCCATGCGCGACCTGACGACCATAACGGATATATTTCTGTCAAACCTATCTTGGTCACCAGAAGGCGATGCAGTAGCATATCTCGCTTATGATGCTTGGAATACAGGCCAACGGAGTATTTATGTAGTCGGCAGGGAGAACGGCAGTTTACAGAGATTGACCAATACGGACGAAAACGTAGATAGCTTCAACTGGTCAGTACCAGGCACAACAAATGTACTAACAAACAGCCAATCTCGGTTGAGTGATATAGCCGAATCACCTACAAGCACATCGGATGGGCCTGAACGTGTTATCTCCGGCTATTTACCTTATGGTGATCGATTGTTCCACACTTTTAGTGCTAATGCCGGTGATGTTGTGACGGTTTCCCTAGAAGGTGAATTTGACACATTTCTTGAATTACATCAGGTTGACCGCCCTGAGTTGCGTGTTGACGATGATGGTGGCGAGGGTTTGAATAGCTGAATAGGGAATTTCATTCTGCCGCAGACAAGTAGTTATCGGATCGTGATCCGTGCCTACGCAGATCAGGGAACTGGTGATTTTACGATGTCTCTATGGCGCCGGACGGGGTCCAGGGCGATTGACAAAAGTATCACTCGCAGGGCTTACGCATGAGACAGAGTTGAGATAAGCTTGAGGGGATATGTTGGTAGCATTCGAGGTATCATGATGAGCGACAGCAGCTTACACAAGCACTTTGCCGATTTGC